>JANMHY010000471.1:0-5386 GCA_031375525.1 Burkholderiales bacterium | reverse complement strand
GATGCGGCGCAAGCACGCGGTGCTGATGAACGGCGACGAACCCGAAGGCGGCCAGTGGAACTTCGACGCCGACAACCGCGAGTCCTTCGGCAAGAGCGGCCCCGGCGCCGTGCCGGAGCGCGCGCGCTTCGAGCCCGACGCGATCACGCGTGAGGTGATCGCGCTCGTGCGGCAGCGCTTCGCCGAGCACCCCGGCTCGCTCGACAGCTTTGCCTGGGCCGTCACGCGCGAGCAGGCGCTGCATGCACTGCGGTGCTTCATCAATGAGAGGCTCGAACATTTCGGCCGCTGGCAGGACGCACTGTGGCCCAAGCAGCCCTGGCTGTGGCATTCGCATTTGTCGGCGGCGCTGAACCTGAAGCTGCTCACCGCGCGCGAAGTGGTGGCTGCCGCCGAAGCCGCGTACCGCGATGGCCGCGTACCGCTGCAAAGCGCCGAAGGCTTCATCCGCCAGATCCTCGGCTGGCGCGAGTACGTGCGCGGCATCTACTGGACGCAGATGCCGGCGTATCTCGAACTCAATGCGCTCGAAGCGCACGAAGCGCTGCCGTCGTTCTACTGGAATGCCAAGACCGACATGGCCTGCATGGCCGACGCCATCGGCCAGACCCTCGAGCACGGTTACGCGCACCACATCCAGCGCCTGATGGTGACCGGCCTGTATGCGCTGCTGCACGGTGTCGAACCGAAGCAAGTGCACGCGTGGTACTTGGCGGTGTATGTCGATGCCGTCGAGTGGGTGGAGCTGCCGAACACGCTGGGCATGAGCCAGGCGGGTGATGGCGGCTTGATGGCGAGCAAGCCCTATATCGCCAGCGGCAAGTACATCGAGCGGCAGAGCGGCGGCAGCTTGTGTGCGGGCTGCCGCTACAAACCGGGTGATCGCACAGGAGAAAGAGCGTGTCCGTTCACGACGCTGTACTGGGATTTCTTGTCGCGCCATGAAACCATGCTCGCCAAGAATCCGCGCACGGTGATGCAGGTGAGAAACCTCGCGCGGGTACCGGCCGAAGAGCGCGCGCGGATTGCAGAGCGTGCGGCGGCGATACGGCGCGGCGAGGTTGGCCATGCCGATTGACGCCTTCACTCCCACGCCGCAAGCCGCCATGCAGACCCTGCGCGCCGTGCGCCCGAGTGACTACGCGCGCACGCGCAACTACTTGAATGGCGCCGTCACGCGCCTCTCGCCCTACCTCACGCACGGCCTGCTGCTGATGCCCGACGTGATGGCGGCGCTGGCGCTGCCGCGCGAGCACAAGCTCGTCTTCGAGCTCGGTTGGCGCGAGTTCTTTCACCATGCGTGGCGGCACGACGGCGACGCCATCTTCGAGTCGCTGCATCAAGGCCCGCTGCCCGATGCGGCCTACACGCGCACGCTGCCGGCCGACATCCGCGAAGGCCGTACCGGCGTGCCCGCCATCGACCAGGCCGTGCGTGCGCTCTACACCACTGGCTACTTTCACAACCACGCTCGCATGTGGCTCGCGTCGTACATCGTGCACCTGCGCAAAGTGCATTGGCGCGCCGGCGCCGATTGGCTCTACACCCACCTGCTCGACGGCGACCTGGCGAGCAACCACTTGAGCTGGCAATGGGTGGCCGGCACCGGCAGCCACAAGCCCTACCTGTTCAACGCTGAAAACGTGCAGCGCTATGCAGATACGCCGTGGCACAGCGCGCGCACGGTGATCGACGCGGGCTACGACACGTTGGATCGCACGGCGTATTCAGCGCGCGCGTTGACTGCGCAGCCGGGCGAGCATGAGGCCCTCGTCGAACCTCCGCTGTTCGACGTGCCGCCCGCTGAACTGGGTTTCACGGCCCCCGATGCGGCAGCGGTCAAGGGCCAAGACATCTGGCTCGTGCACCCGTGGTCCCTCGCCGACGCGCCTGAAGGATCGACGCCGATCGCTGTGCTCGACGCCGCGTTCCACCGCGCGTGGCCTTGGAGCGAGCGCCGCTGGCGCTTCGTCGGCACGCGCATGTCGGCGCTTGCACCGCAGCGCTGGATCGGTGAGCGCGACGCGCTGCACGCCGCACTGGCCACGGCGCGCAGCGTGCGCGGCCTCCACAACCTGCACCTCGGCGCCACGTTCGATGCCTTCGACCTCGCGCCGATGCCGCGCGCCTTCACCGACCCACCCACACGCTGCCGATCGTTCTCGGCCTTCTGGAACAAGCAACCGAATCATCCCGACCTCCAACGAAAGCTATTCGCATGACTTCACCCATCGTCCTCGTCACCGGCGCCCGCGGCGGCATCGGTCGCGCCCTGTGCGCGCAACTGCAAGCCCAAGGCTGGCGTGTCGCCGCCGTCGGCCGTGACGCATCACAGATGCACGACGTGTCCGCCGACGCGCGCATTGCCGCGGATACCACGACCCCCGAAGGCGCAGCCGCCGCCATCGCTGCGTGCAAAGAAGCCTTTGGCGCGCCACCGAGCGCGCTCGCGCACTGTGTCGGCAGCACGCTGATCGCACCGTTGCACCGCACCAGCGCCGACGCCTACCGCGAGGTGATGCGCGTCAACCTCGACAGCGCGATGTTCATGCTCGGCGCGTGGGTCGAAGCGTTGCGCGCGTCGTCGACGCCGGGCGCCGCGGTCTTCGCGAGTTCGGTGGTCGCGCGCATCGGCGTCGCCAACCACGAAGCCATCGCCGCGGCCAAGGGTGGCGTCGAAGCGCTGGCCCGCAGCGCCGCGGCCACCTACGCGCCGCTCGGCCTGCGCATCAACGTCGTCGCCCCCGGCATGACCGACACGCCGATGACCGCCGGCATGTTGAAAGTGCCGGCGATGCGCGAAGGCGCCGGCAAGCAATACCCGCTCGGCGGCGTGCAGTCGTCCGACACCGTGGCCGCCGTGATGGCGTGGCTGCTGTCGGACGCGGCGTCGCGCATCACCGGCCAGGTGATCCCGGTCGATGGCGGCTTCACGAGCGTGCGGCCGCTCGTCAAGTGAAGTCAAAAAACGTTGGGTGAGGCGGCGCGAGAGGGGGTCTGGCACAGTCGGCATGACCCTCAACCCCGAGAGAGACCATGCCACCGCAAGCCATCGACCTGCATCACAAGCTCGCGCTCTTCGACGACCATTGGTCACTGCGCACCGTGGCCGAGTACAACGGCCACGATGTGATGGTGGTCAAGGTGCAAGGCGAGTTCCAGTGGCACTCGCACGCCGACACGGACGACTTCTTTCTCGTGCTGCAAGGCGAGCTGCAGATCGACCTGCCCGACGGCACCGTCACCCTCGGACCGGGGCAGATGTTCATCGTGCCCCAAGGCGTCGCGCACCGGCCGCGCGCGGTGGGCGAGGCGCACCTGCTGCTGATCGAACCGACCGGCACGCCCAACAGCGGCGATGTGCAAACGGCGGCGCCGCGCCGCGTGATCTGAGAAGGTAACTCGAGCGAAAGCTCATCGCTGATTGACACGAGTATCCATATGGATACAATGCGCAGGTGTTCACGCTTCTCCAGACGCACGAATTTCAAGAGTGACTTGACGCGCTTCGTGATGCCCGTGCGCAGGTGCAAATCGCCGCGCGCTTGCGCCTTGCTGAGGCAGGCAACCTCGGTGACTGGAAGCCCGTCGGCGGCGATGTCTCCGAGATGCGTCTCGACATTGGCCCGGGCTATCGTTTGTACTTCGCGCGCCGAGGGAGCATTCTCATCGTCATGCTGGCAGGCGGCGACAAATCAACGCAAGCGCGCGACGTCAAGCGAGCTCAACGAATCCTGAAACTACTGGAGTCCGAACCATGAGCAAGTCCAAGGCATCAGCCAAGCTCCTCCCCTTCGACGCAGCGCGATATCTGACTGACGACGCAGCGGTTGCGGAGTACATGACCGCAGTGCTCGAAACGGAAGACCCAGATCTCTTGCTTCTTGCGCTTGGTGATGTGGCCCGCGCGCGCGGAATGGCTCAAGTCGCCAAGGATGCAGGGCTCGGGCGAGAGAGCCTTTACAAGGCGCTCGCGCCTGGGGCCAAACCCAGGTTCGACACCGTGCTGAAGGTTGCCAAGGCTTTGGGAGTCAAACTGACAGCGCTTCCCGCATAGAGGCTTGCCGAGGGTGACGCCCAACCCTTTCATCGAGGGGACTCGGAGCTTGCTTCGCGAGCTTGCGGACGCGCGCCGCAACGGCGCGCAAGCTGATGGGCGAGTACCTGTCGTGGGTGGCCGGCGTGGCCGCCGAACAGCATGGCCTCGTCTTCGACACCGAAGCGATGCTGGCATCCGACGTCGGCGACCGCAGCAAGTTCTACGCGCCGCACGGCCGCTTCTATCTGTTGCGCGACGGGCAGGCGTTCGTCGGTGTCGGTGCGCTGCAACGCATCGATGCCATCACCGCGGAGATCCAGCGCATGTATGTGCAGCTGCCATCTCGCGGCCATGGCGCGGCGCGCTTGCTGCTCGACCGTTTGCTCGACGACGCGCGTGCGATGGGCTGCGATGTGGTGCGGTTGGAGAGCCTGAAGAGCCTCGCGGCGGCGCACGCGCTGTACCGCTCGGTGGGTTTTGTCGAGGTGCCACCGCACGACGACAACCGCATGCGGCACTATCAGGACGAGGTGGCGCTCGACGCTTACCGCGACGGTGCGGTGTTCCTGGCGTTGCGCTTGCGCTGAGGTGGGTTGCGACCTTTCACGACTTCAATACGCCCGGTGTTATCCCTGGCGCACCCAAGCAAGTGCTTGTCGCGTTTGGTTCTTGTGTGTTCAGATTCGGGCACGTCGCAAAAAAGGTCGTGTTTACACCGCAGAAAACGCTGCGAGCACACGTCAGGCGTCACAGTCGAGCGCCTGCGCATGAAGCCATCACGGAGACTGCATTGCCCGGATTCGTTTGTCTGCACTGCGACTACACACGCATGCCAATGGAGGGCGAAGGCGAACGCTGCCCTCGATGTGATGAGCTGTACGCCACTCCGGCAAAGGCAAGACCCGTGGCGGTCCAACCCGTTGTTCCGTCCGACCCGATCGACAGAGCATGGCACCTAAGAGACTTCCGCGAGCTGACGCCGGAACAATTGGGGCAAGCAGCCGCGCGGGTAGAAATCTCGACGCTTGAAGCCATGCCGGGCAAGAGCATCGGCGTCGCGCTGGGCGTTGTATCGGGAACGTACACGGTTGCTTTCGGGGCCATCTTTGAGGCGGTGGCTGGGCTGGCGAGAAACATTCAAGGCACGGGCTGCAGTCCACAGACCGAGCAGCACATTCAGGAAGGCATTCGACAAGTCATCGGTCAGTTGCGAGTCAATGCCATGCTGAATCTCCGGGCGGAGGCAGTAGTCGGAATCAGGTACCAGTTTGAAGAGTTCTCTGGTGCCAACGGCAAAGGCATTCTTGTCGTTGTCGGCACGGGAACGGCGGTCAACTACTCCGCGGC
>JANMHY010000464.1:0-2624 GCA_031375525.1 Burkholderiales bacterium | reverse complement strand
GAGATAGCGCCGCGTGTAGTCGAGCGTCGAGCCTTCGGGCGCGGTGACGGGCAGCAGGATCACGCCGCGGTCTTCCATCGGCGAGAGTTCGCTCTTCGCGGTAGAGAACAACCACCAGCTGCCGGCGGCGCTTGCGAGCATGACGACGAGCACGATCCAGCGCTGGTTCAGCACGGCGCCGAGTGCGCTGCGATAGCCGGTAGTCAGCCTGACCAGCGCGCGCTCCATCGTGCGATCGAACCAGCCCGGGTTGGCGTTGTGGCGCAGCAGCTTGCTGCACATCATCGGCGTCAGCGTCAACGCGACGAAGCCGGAGACGATCACCGCGCCGGCCAGCGTCAACGCGAATTCGGCGAACAGCCGGCCGGTGCGGCCGGGCGTGAAAGCCAGCGGTGCGAACACGGCTGCGAGCGTCAGCGTCATCGCCACCACCGCAAAAGCGATCTCGCGTGCGCCCTTGACCGCCGCCTGGAACGGCGTCAGCCCTTCCTCGATGTGGCGGAAGATGTTCTCCAGCACGACGATTGCGTCATCGACGACGAGGCCGATGGCCAGCACCAGCGCCAGCAGGGTCAGCGTATTGACGGAGAAGCCCGCCACCGCCATCAGCGCGAACGAGCCGACGAGGCTCACCGGAATCGTCACCAGCGGAATGATCGACGCGCGCAGCGTGCGCAGAAAGATGAACACCACCAGCGCCACCAGCGCCACCGCTTCGCCGATCGTCTGGTACACGGACTTGATCGAGCGGTCGATGAAGACCGAGTTGTCGTTGGCCTGGATCACCTTCAACTGCGGCGGCAGGTCGCGCTGCAGTTGCGGCATCAGATCGCGCACGCCTTGCGAGACTTCGAGCGGGTTGGCGGTGGCGTTGCGGATGATGCCGGTGGAGATCGACGGCACGCCGTTCAGGCGCACGTAGCTGCGCTCGCTGGCAGCCGACTCTTCGACCCGGCCGACGTCACGCAAGCGCACCGTGTACGAGCCGGCCTGCTTGACCGCGATGTCGGCGAACTGCGGCACGGTGTTGAGATCGGTGCGCGAGGTCACGGAAAACTCGCGCTGCTGGCTCTCGATGCGGCCGGCCGGCACCTCGAGGTTCTGCTTGCGCAGCGCGTCTTCGACGTCGGCCACGGTGATGCGGTACGCAGCCAGGCGGTCCGGGTCGAGCCAGACGCGCATCGCGTACTTGCGGTCGCCGCCGATCTGCACGTCGGCCACGCCGGGAATGGTCTGCAGCCGCGGCTTGACGACGCGGTTGATGATGTCGGTGACCTCGAGCGGGCTCATCGTGTCGCTGGTGAAGGCCAGCCAGATGACCGGCGACGCATCGGCTTCGACCTTCGACACCTGCGGCTCGTCGGCGGCCTCGGGCAGGCGGTTGCGCACGCGGGCCACGCGGTCGCGCACGTCGGCTGCCGCGGCCTCGGGCGGCTTGCTGAGCTTGAAGCGCACCGTGATCTGGCTCTGCTCCGAGCGCGAAATGGACGTGAGGATGTCCACGCCGTCGATGCCGGCAATCGAGTCTTCGAGCGGCTTGGTGATCTGCGACTCGATCACCTCCGACGACGCGCCGACCAGCCGCGTGCTCACCGTGACCACCGGCTCGTCGATGCGCGGGTACTCGCGCACGGTGAGCTGGTTGTACGAGACGATGCCGATGAGCACGATCAGCAGCGACATCACGCAGGCCAGCACCGGGCGGCGGATGGTGACTTCCGAGAGGCGCATGCTCTGCTTGCCGTTATGCCGGAGCGCCGGCGCGCGACGCTGAAGCAGTGCCTGCCGGCGCGCTGGCTGCACCCGGCGGCTTTCGACTCGGCTGCGGCTTGTCGATGTCGATCACCCGTAGCGGCAACGCATCGCCGCGCATCACGCGTGCCTGGCCCGCCGTCACGATCAGATCGCCCGGTGCCAAGCCTTCCAAGATCTCGACCTTGCCGGCCTGGCGCACGCCGAGCTTGGCTTCGAGGCGTTGCGACACCAGCGCCGGCCCCGCGCCGTTGCTGGCCGCCGAAGACGCCGCAGCCGCCGGCACCGCCTTGATCAGGTACTGCTTGCCACCCTGCGGCACCAGCGCCTCCTCGGGCACCATCAGCGCGCGCTCGCGCACGGCGAAGACGACACGCGCCCGCGCAAACATGCCGGACTTCAACACTTCGCCCGGTTGTTCGACGCGCGCACGCACGAGCAGCGAGCGGCCGTTGGCATCGACCAGCGCATCCAGCGCTTCGACCTTGGCGGCGAACGTCTGCCCCGGCATCGCGTCGAGCGAGACCTGCACCACCTGGCCGACCTTCGCCTGGCCGACGAAGCGCTCGGGCAGCCGGAAATCGACCCACATGCGCGAGCGGTCTTCGAGGCTCACCAGGTCGGCACCGTCCTTGACGTAGTCGCCGAGCGCGACGCTGCGGATGCCGACGATGCCGTCGAACGGCGCCATGATCGCCAGCCGCGACAACTGCGCCCGCGCCAGCGCCACCTGCGCTTCGGCGACTTCGAGTGCCGCGGCGTTCTGATCGACGGCGCTCTGACTGACGAAGTTCTGCGCTTGCAGCTCGCGGCTGCGCTGCAGGTTCGTGCGCGCGATGTTCGATTGCGCCTGCGCCTGCTTGAGTTGCGCC
>JANMHY010000460.1:0-3457 GCA_031375525.1 Burkholderiales bacterium | reverse complement strand
GATCGCCGCCATCGCCGCCTGCACTGCCAGCGGCAGCATCTCGGGCGTCAGGTTGTTCCAGCCGCCGGGGAAGAGGTTGGTATCGACCGGCGCCAGCTTGAAGCCGGCGTTGCGCACGTCCACCGAGCTGTAGAACGGCGGCGTGTGCTCCATCCACTCGAGCCGGAACCAACGCTCGATGGCCGGCATGCTTTCGAGCATGCGCGCTTCGAGCTCGTTGATCGGCCCGGTGAGGGCGGTGATGAGGTGGGGGACCATGGCGGCGGCCTTGTGGGCAGGGATCGGAGAGCGATTCTAGGAACTTGGTGCCCAGCCTGCCAAAGGCAAGGCCCGATCAACCCGCGGGAATCAAACTGCCCGCCTTTTTCTGCGACAAACCAACACCGTTGCGCACCGCTATCACCTCGGCCAGGATCGACACCGCGATCTCGGCCGGCGTCTTGCTGCCCAGGTGCAAGCCGATCGGCCCGTGCAGGCGGCTGATCTCGTCGGCGCTCAGATCGAACAGCGCCAGCCGTTCGCGGCGCGTAGCGGTGTTGCTGCGCGAGCCGAGTGCCCCGACATAAAACGCCGGCGACTTCAGCGCTTCGAGCAGCGCCATGTCGTCGAGCTTGGGGTCGTGCGTGACGGCCACCACCGCGCTGTGCGGGTCGAGCTGCAGCTCGACCACCAGGTCGTCGGGCATCGCTTTGGAAAATGTCGTGCCTTCGATGTCCCACGTCAGGTGGTACTCCTCGCGCGGGTCGCAGCAGATGACTTCGAAATCGAGCGCCAGCGCCATCTGCGCGAGCACGCGCGAGAGCTGGCCGGCGCCGATGATCAGCATCCGCCAGCGCGGTCCGAAGAGCGCGCGCAGCGATTGGCCGTCGAATGTGAACTGTTCGCCGCGCATCGCGGGCTCGATGCTGACGCAGCCCGTCTTCAAGTCGAGTCGTCGCGCGACCAATTCATGCGCAGCGGTGCGGCGCAGCACCTCGTCGATCCAGCTTGCATCGGCCAGCGGCTCCTGCACCAGGCGAAGATTGCCGCCGCAGGGCAGACCGAAGCGCGCCGCTTCTTCTTTCGTCACGCCATAGGTGACGAGCGATGGCGTGATCACACGCTCGCCGTGGCGCACGCGGTCGATCAGATCGTCTTCGACACATCCGCCGGACACCGAGCCGACGACGAGGCCATCGCCGCGCATCGCCAGCAGCGCACCCGGCGGCCGCGGCGCGCTGCCCCAGGTTTCGATCACGGTGACGAGCCACACGTCGTCGCCTTCGCGCTTCCAATCGCGTGCTTGGCTGAGCACTTGCAGATCGAGGCTGTCCATGGGCTTCCTGCTATGCCGGCCCGTGCATATCGCATTCAGGCCACGATGCTGACCACAATGCGGGCCCTTGCAACGTTCCACATCATGACCCACCGCCGCATTGTTTGCATCGCGCTTGCTGCTTTCGCCTTCGTGCTGTCCGGCAGTGCGCAAGCGCAAGACAAGTCCATCGTCGTCGCCTCGACCACGTCCACCGAGCAGTCGGGCCTGTTCGGCCATCTGCTGCCGGCGTTCAGACGAGACAGCGGCATCGACGTGCGCGTGGTTGCGGTCGGCACCGGCCAGGCGCTCGACATGGGGCGCCGCGGCGACGCCGACGTGGTCTTCGTGCACGACCAGGCGGCGGAAGAAAAGTTCGTCGCCGAGGGCTTCGGCGTCAGGCGGCTGCCGGTGATGTACAACGATTTCGTGCTGATCGGTCCGAAGGCCGACCCGGCCGGCATCAAGGGCGGCGACATCAACCTTGCGCTGACCAAACTCAGCGCGTCGCAGCAGGGCTTCGTCTCGCGCGGCGACAAGAGCGGCACGCATGCCGCCGAGCTGCGCTACTGGAAGGCGGCCAACATCGACGTCGCCGCCGCCAAACCGGCCGGCTACAAGGAGTGCGGCTGCGGCATGGGCCCGGCGTTGAACCTCGCCGCGCAGAGCAACGCCTACGTGCTCGCCGACCGCGGCACCTGGCTGGCGTTCAAGAACCGCGCCGATCTGGCGATCCTCGTCGAGGGCGACAAGCGCTTGTTCAACCAGTACGGCGTGATGGTCGTCAACCCGGAGAAGCATGCGCATGTGAAGAAGGAGCTGGCGCAGGCCTTCGTCGATTGGCTGGTCTCGCCGAAGGGCCAGACGGCGATTGCGGCCTACAAGATCGAAGGCGAGCAGCTGTTCTTTGTGAACGCCGCCAAGTAGTGCGTCACGGGCACGGCCGTATCGGCCCATTGCCGAAATTCAAAGTCCGCTATGTACGCCGATCGTGCTTGGCCCGAGGACGGCGCGGTGCCCGCGCTCATGCTGGGGTACCAGAAATCGCTCGGTCGCCGCACCGCCCTCGGGCCCAACGTCCCGGTGTTTCTTCGCCACCGACGAAGCCAACAGCGGCCCCCGGCAAGGCGACGGGCGGGGCGCGGGCGCCGCCCTACCCGAATGCCGATTGCCACGCATATCGCACATGAAAAATGAAAAGGCCACCTCTCAGGTGGCCTTTCCAGGTGAAGTGTCGGAGGGCTACTTGCTATACGCCGTCTCGCCATGCGAGCTGATGTCCAGGCCCTCGCGCTCTTCTTCTTCGGCCACGCGCAGACCGATCGTCAGATCGACCAGCTTGTAGGCGATGAAGGCGACGATGCCGGAAATGACGATCGTCCAGAACACGCCCTGCGCCTGGATCCAGACCTGGGCGCCGATGCCGCCCCACTCGCCGCACTTGTTGGTGACGTAGTTGCAGATGCCGGTGCCGCCGAGGCTCGGCGCGGCAAACACACCGGTCAGCAGCGCGCCGGTGATGCCGCCGACGCCGTGCACGCCGAACACGTCGAGCGAATCGTCGGCGCCGAGCAACTTCTTCAGGCCGTTGACGCCCCACAGGCAGAGCAGACCAGCGACCAGGCCGATGACCAGCGCGCCGCCGACACCGACGAAGCCGCAGGCCGGCGTGATCGCCACCAGGCCGGCCACCGCGCCCGACGCGGCGCCGAGCATCGACGCCTTGCCGCGCATCAGCGATTCACCGGCCGACCAGGCCAGCGCCGCCGCGGCGGTGGCGACCAGGGTGTTGAGGAAGGCGAGTGCGGTCAGGCCGTTGGCTTCGAGGTTGGAGCCGGCGTTGAAGCCGAACCAGCCGACCCACAGCATCGAGGCGCCGATCATCGTCAGCGGCAGGCTGTGCGGCGGCATCGACTCCTTGCCATAGCCGATGCGCTTGCCGAGCAGGTAGGCGCCGACCAGGCCGGCCACCGCGGCGTTGATGTGAACGACGGTGCCGCCGGCGAAGTCGAGGGCACCCTTGGCCCACATGAAGCCCGCTGCTGCCGTCACCGTTTCGAGCGTCTTCTCGCTGGTGATCGCGTCCGGGCCGTCCCAGTACCAGACCATGTGCGCGACCGGGATGTAGGCGAAGGTGAACCACAGCACCGAGAACAGCAGCAC
>JANMHY010000435.1:0-8483 GCA_031375525.1 Burkholderiales bacterium | reverse complement strand
AGCTGAATAAATCCTTGATTAATTGGAGTAAATCCATGCTAGGAAGTTAAAAATCTGACCCATTAAGTCTTCTTTCGCTCACATTAGGCATTTATCTTCTATTTTAGTTCGCTTTTCTTTGACTCTCCGCATGTATTCATGAGATAAGCCCCGCGCAATGCATCACGCGGTTCTTGCCGCCGCGCTTGGCGGCGTACATCGCGCTGTCGGCGAGCTGGAGCAGGCGCAGCGGCTGCGTGGCGTCGTGCGGCGCCAGCGCGTAGCCGATGCTCGCCGACACGCCCGCCGCACCGGCGCATTGCGCCGCACACGCGCGCGCGGCACGCAGCAGGTGCGTGGCCAGCGCCGCGGCGCCGGCTGCATCGCGCACCGGTGCCAGCACGAGAAACTCGTCGCCGCCGAAACGGCCCACCGCGTCTTCGAGCCGCACCGCCTGCGCCAGCGCTTGCGTCAGCGAGACCAGCAGCACATCGCCGGCGGCATGACCGTGGGCGTCGTTGAGGGCCTTGAAGCCGTCGAGGTCGATGAAGAACAGCGCCACCGGCTGCGCCGCGCAGACTGCGACGGCGGTGTCCAGCCGCTCCATCATCGTCCGCCGTGACAGCGCGTCGGTGAGCGCGTCGCGCTGCGCGGTGCGCGCCAGGCGTTGCTGCGCTTCGGTGAGTTCATGGACATCGATGCTCACGGTATAGACGCCTTGCACGGCACCGTTGCCATCGTCCAGATCGGGCACGTAGCTGGTGCGCATCCAGCGCGCCCCTTGCGGCAGGCCCTGCACCAGGCGCGTGTATTGCACCGTCTCGCCGGCCAGCGCGCGGTCGAAGTAGGGCTTGTGCTCAGCCCAGCGCGCCGGGCCGCGCACGCCGCCGATCGGCCGGCCGATCAGGGCCGAAGCCGGCAGGCCCACCGCTTCCTGGTAGGCCAGATTGACGAAGCGCAGCGTGTAGTCGCGATCGACATAAGTCAGCGGGTAGGGGATGTGCTCGGTGAAGCGGTTCAGCCGCTGCCGCGCCTCGATCAGTTGCTCGCGCTCCATCACGTCCTGGTGGATGTCGAAGGCGATCGTGTAGACCGCTTCGACCTCGCCCTGCGCATTGCGGTCGGGGAAGACCTGCACGCGAGTCCAGTGCGCTGCCGCGCCCTGGTGCGTGAGACGGCGCTCGTAGCTCACCGTGCGGCCGTCGAAGGCGGCGGCAAAGGCCTCGCGCGCCGAAGCCCACGCTGCGGCGCCGAACAGCTCGGACAGCGTGCAGCCCACCAGCTCGTCACTCGGCCGGCCGGCCCAGCGTGTGTAGGGGCCGTTGCAGAACAGCAGCGTTGCTCCATCCCCCGAGCGGCCCCACCTGCCCCACCTCCCAATAGGCAGGTCGATCGCATCGACCAGCCGCTCGGCCGGGTTGGCCGAGAGCGCGCGAGAGGGGGTGTCGTCGAGCTTCATCGCGCGTGCATCGTCGCACCGCGACAGGCGCGTTGTCACTCACCCTAAAGGGGGAATATTCACCTCTTTGCGACAGGCTTCAGAAGGTGTGAATGAACCCGGCGTGCCTGAGCGGAACGAGCGGGCATGTCGGATTCGTTCACACCTTCTCAGGGCTGATGGATCACGACCAGCAGCGCTTGCGCCGCCGTCTTGCCCGGGTTGTGGATGCGGTGCGGCACATCGACCGCGTAGCGCGCGGTCTCGCCGGCGCGCAGGCGCGCGCTCTCGGCCCCGGCATGCACTTCGAGCGTGCCGGCGTGCACCGTCAGGTGCTCGCGCGACCCGGGTTCGTGCGCGCGCGAGTCGAGCGCGCCGCCGGGCTGGTCGCTGAGCTGGTACCACTCGAAACGCCCGGCCAGATCGATCGGCCCCAGGATGCGCAACTCGCATTTGCCGTCCGGGCTGGCCAAGAGCGGCGTCGCATGCGCCGGCACGGTGGCCAGCAGCGGTTCGGCCGGCTTGTCGCCGCCGAGCAGTTCGCCCAGCGGCACGCCGAACGCGGTGGCCAGGCGCCAGACCACGGCCACCGTCGGATTCGCCTGGCCGCGCTCGATCTGCGACAACATCGACTTGGAAACGCCGGCCTGGCGCGACACTTCGTCGAGCGACAGGCCGCGCTGTTCGCGCAACGCGGCCAGCGCCGCGCCGACGCGAGGCGGCTGCGGCGGCGGGGTTGGAGGCTTTCGCGTTGCCATTGAACTTTTGTTCGATATACTGAACATCAACGAATCGAGTGTACAGCCATGAGCACAAACTTCATTGCCCATCTGCAGAGCGAACTCGACGGCTTGCGCGCAGCCGGCCTCTACAAGAGCGAGCGCGTGATCACGACGCCGCAGGGGGCGCTGGTCAAGACCGCCGACGGGCGCGAGGTCATCAACCTGTGCGCCAACAACTACCTCGGCCTGTCCTCGCACCCCAAAGTCATCGAAGCCGCGCACGAGGCCCTGCGCACGCACGGCTACGGCATGAGCAGCGTGCGCTTCATCTGCGGCACGCAGGACCTGCACAAGATGCTCGAAGCGCGCATCGCCCGCTTCGTCGGCTGCGAAGACGCGATCCTGTACGCCGCGGCGTTCGACGCCAACGGCGGCCTGTTCGAGCCGCTCTTGGGTGAGCCCGACGCGATCATCAGCGACGCGTTGAACCATGCTTCGATCATCGACGGCATCCGCCTGTGCAAGGCCCAGCGCTGGCGCTACGAGCACAACGACATGGCCGACCTCGAACGCTGCCTGCAGGAAGCGAAAGCCAAGGGCGCGCGGCACACGATGGTCTTCACCGACGGCGTGTTTTCGATGGACGGCACGATCGCGCAGTTGGACGCGATGCGCACGCTGTGCGACCGCTACGGCGCGCTGCTCGCCATCGACGAGTGCCACGCCAGCGGCTTCATGGGTCGCACCGGCCGTGGCACGCACGAACACCGTGGAGTGTTCGGCAAGATCGACATCGTCACCGGCACCTTCGGCAAGGCCCTGGGCGGCGCGTCGGGCGGCTTCACCGCGGCGCGCCGCGAAGTGGTCGAGCTGCTGCGCCAACGCTCGCGGCCGTACCTGTTTTCCAACACGCTGATGCCGGCGATTGCCGGCGCGTCGATCGCCGTGCTCGATCTGCTCGAAGCCAGCACGGCACTGCGCGACAAGCTGGAAGACAACACGAAGTTTTTCCGCCACGCGATCACGCAAGCCGGCTTCGACATCAAGCCCGGCGAACACCCGATCGTGCCGATCATGGTCTATGACGCGGCCCGCGCGCAGCAGCTCGCGGCGCGCCTGCTCGAACTCGGCGTCTATGTCGTCGGCTTCTTCTTCCCCGTTGTGCCGAAGGGCCAGGCGCGGATTCGCGTACAGATGAGTGCGGTGCATGAGCGGCACCATCTCGAGACGGCTGTTGCCGCGTTCGCGCAAGCGGGGCGGGAACTGGGCTTGGTGAAATGATGAGTGAAACCTCATTCACCGCAGAGGCGCAGAGGGCGCAGAGGAGCGCAGAAAAGAGTCTGATGCTTTCCTCTGCGGACCTCTGCGCCCTCCGCGCCTCTGCGGTGAAGGAAACTTGATGAAGATCCTCATCATCGGCGCCAACGGCCAGATCGGCACCGAGCTCGCCACCGCGCTCGCCGAGCGCCACGGTAGCGACGCCGTCGTGACCAGCGACCTCGCGCCGCAAGGCAAGGTGCCCGGCCTGGCGCATGAAGCGCTCGACTGCACCGACATCGGCGCGCTGACGCAGATCGTCGAGCGCCATGCCATCACGCAGGTCTATCACCTCGCGGCGGCGCTGTCGGCGCGCGGCGAGAAGCACCCGATGTGGGCCTGGGACCTGAACATGAAGGGCCTGCTGAACGTGCTCGAAGTGGCGCGCTCGCACAAGCTGCAGCGCATCTTCTGGCCGAGCTCGATCGCCGCGTTCGGCCCAGGCACCCCACAAGAGCACACGCCGCAGCAAACGGTGATGGACCCGAGCACGGTCTATGGCATCAGCAAACTGGCCGGCGAAGGCTGGTGCGCCTGGTACCACCAGCATCACGGCGTCGATGTGCGCAGCCTGCGTTACCCCGGCCTCATCAGCTGGAAGACACCGCCCGGCGGCGGCACCACCGACTACGCGGTCGAGATTTTTCATGCCGCGCTGAAGGACGGCCGCTACACCTGCTTCCTGAAAGAAGACCAGGCGCTGCCGATGATGTACATGGACGACGCGATCCGCGCGACGCTGGAGTTGATGGACGCGCCTGCCGACCATGTGCGTGACCGCCATTCGTACAACCTGGCCGGCATCAGCTTCACGCCGCTGCAGATCGCTGCTGCCATTCGAGAGCGCATGCCGTCCTTCACGATGGACTGCGTGCCCGATTTCCGACAGCCGATCGCCGCGAGCTGGCCGCGCTCGATCGACGACAGCGCTGCGCAGCGCGATTGGGGCTGGCGCGCGCGCTATGACCTGGGAGCGATGGTCGATGCGATGCTGGACAACCTGCGTGCTACGTTGACGCTGCCAGACGACGCCGCAGCCGCGATCAAGGGCTGAGCAGCGCCAGGCGAGAGAAGTGGCTGGTATAGCGCGACGGGTCTCGCGTCAGCACGTTCAGATTGGCCACGGCGGCATGCGCAGCGACGAAGAAGTCCGGCAGAGGCAAGACGGCTACCCGCGGCCACGTCCGGCGCGCGCCGGCGGTTGGCTGTCCGCGCGCAGGAACGCCATGATCTCGTCGGCGCCCATCTGCTTGAACTCCGGGCTCATGCTGGCGCGCACGCGTAATTCAAGCGCGATGAGGTCTGCCTGCTGCGTCAGCCGAAGAAGCAGCAGTGAGCGTCTGCCGTGACCGCATCCAAGGCCGATTGCAGCGACATGTGCCGTGGGCTCGGCTCGTACGCGTGCCACTTCAAATCCTTGCGCATCCAGTACAGCCGCCACTCGTTGCTGGGTCGCACGAAGCGGATGCGCGCCAGGGAACGGTGGCGCGTGATCGTGGGGTCTTGCCAATCGGGCCGGATCTCGAACACGTCCACCACCTGGCCGACCACGCTGTAGCCGAAATCGAGTTGGGAGCGGATGTGCGGCGGCGGACGCTTGCGTTCGAGAAACGCTTTCAGCGCGGCGAGGTTGCGTGCGCGCGCGTACGAACGCCACCACCGGGCCGGAGCCGGCGTAGTGGCTCCACAGCGCCACGCGGCAAGCCGGGCAGCGCACAATCTGTTGGCCGAGGCCGCTTGCCGACGGCGTGCGCACCACCTCGGGCTCGATGCCGAGGTTGACCACGCGGTCGGCTTCAATCATCGCGTTCAACGCAAACGCAGCGCCGCTCTCGCGCTGGCACCAGCGGCAATGACAGCAGTGCACGAACAGCGGCGCGGTCTGCAGGCGAAAGCGCACGGCGCGGCAATCGCAGCCGCCTTCAGCAGGGAAGGCAGTCGTTGGCATCGCTACTTCTTCGACACACCCGACGACCACAGCGACAGCAGCAGCGCTGTCAGATTGACGGGGAAGAACTGGTACCACAGCGGGAACTCGGCACTCACCATGCCCTCGATGCCGCCGATCTGGTAGAGGTAGAACACCGCGCTCAGCACGGCCACACCCAACGCGGCGACGACGATGCGTCCACGCGAACCCCAGGCCGCGACGCGGCAGCCGACCACGATGGCAGCGATCGACAACAGCAGATCGATCGCGAGAAACAGTGTCTTGTCCGGCTCTTCGCCCAGGGCCTGCACGGCGGCGCTCGCCACTAGCGGCGCGACCAGCCAGGCCAGAAAGTTGGCCAGCAGCCAGCCGGCGGCGATCATCGCCAGCACCTTGCCCCAGCTCGCCGGCGGCGGGTTCATGTCGGCGACGGGAGCGTCGGGTGGGGCGTAGGGGTTGGTCATCGGCAGTCGTGCGCCTTGCAATGGCAGAGATCGAGGCGCCTCATCAAACGCCCAGCAACTCGACCTCGAAGACCAGCGTCGCGTTCGGCGGGATCGCGCCGCCGGCGCCGCGCGCCCCGTAGCCGAGTTGCGGCGGGATCGTCAGCATGCGCTTTCCTCCCACCTGCATGCCTTGCACGCCTTCGTCCCAGCCGCCAATCACCATGCCGGCGCCGAGGTCGAACTTGAAGGGATCGTTGCGGTCCTTGCTCGAATCGAATTTCTTGCCGCGGTTGTTGGCGGCCGTCGGGTCGTAGAGCCAGCCGGTGTAGTGCACGGTGACTTCGGCGCCGGCCTTCGCGGCGGCGCCGCTGCCGATCGTCACGTCGTCGTATTGCAGGCCGCTGGCGGTGGTGGTGGCGGGCATGTTGGGGTTCCTCTTAGGTGGTGAAAACGGAGGCGCGATCATGCGACACACTGGGCAGTGATGTCTGCCGAGCAAGACCTGATCGTGTTGCGCCCCGAAGGGCTGTATTGCCCCGCGGGCGATTTTCACATCGACCCGTGGCGGCCTGTCGCCCGCGCCGTGCTCACGCACGCACATGCCGATCACGCGCGCGTCGGCCATGGCGCGTACCTGGCTACTGCCGTCAGCGAAGGCGTGCTGCGGGCGCGGCTCGGCGCGGACATCGCGCTGCAAGGGCTGGCCTATGGCGAGGTCGTGGAGCTCAACGGCGTGCGCGTCAGCCTGCATCCCGCCGGGCATGTGCTCGGCTCGGCGCAAGTGCGCGTCGAACACGGTGGTCGGGTGTGGGTGGCGTCGGGCGATTACTTCGTCAGCGGCGTCGAGGCCGACGTCAACGCCACTTGCGCGCCGTTCGAGCCGGTGCGCTGCGATTGTTTCATCACCGAGTCCACGTTCGGTTTGCCGATCTACCGCTGGCGCGCGCAGCAGGAAGTGCTGGCCGAGATCAATGCCTGGTGGCAAGGCAATGCCGACGCCGGCCGGGCGAGCTTGTTGCTCGGCTACAGCTTCGGCAAGGCGCAGCGCTTGCTCGCCGGCTTGGACGCGGACATCGGGCCGATCGTCGCGCATGGCGCGGTCGAGACGCTCAACGCCGCGTACCGCGAGGCTGGTGTCGTGCTGCCGGTGACGAAGCGCATCGACGACGTGCCGCGCGATCAACTCCAGCGCGCGCTGGCGATCGCGCCGCCTGCGGTGCAAGGCAGCGCATGGGCCAAGCGCCTCGGCGACGCCAGCGACGCTTTTGCCAGCGGCTGGATGCAACTGCGCGGCGCGCGGCGGCGGCAGGGCGTCGATCGCGGCTTCGTGCTCAGCGATCACGCCGATTGGCCGGGCCTGCAGCGCGCCATCGCGGCCACCGGCGCCGAGCGCGTGATCGTCACGCATGGGTATGAAGCGGTCATGGTGCGTTGGCTCGCGGAGCAGGGATTGCAGGCGCAGAGCTTTCAAACGGCGTATGGAGACGACGCGGCCGAGGCTGTGCACGAGGCACAGGCATGAGAGCCTTCGCAGCGCTCTACAACACGCTCGATGCGAGCACGTCGACGGCTCACAAGGTCGAGGCGATGCAGCGCTATTTCGCCGACGCGCCGCAAGAAGACGCGGCCTGGGCTGCGTACTTTCTGGCCGGCGGCAAGCCGCGCCAGGCCGTGCCGACAGCGGTGCTGCGGCGCACGGCATGCGAGGTGGCCGGCATCGACGACTGGTTGTTCGACGCTTGCTACCAGGCCGTGGGCGACCTGGCCGAAACGATTGCCCATGTGCTGCCGGCGGCGGACGCGAGCGACGACACGGGCCTGGCGATGTGGGCCGAAGAGCGCCTCGCGCCGTTGCGCGGCCAGCCGCCGGAGACACAAGCCGACGCTCTGCGCGCATGGTGGCGCGTGCTCGATGCGCCGCAGCGTTTCTTGCTGACCAAGCTCATCGGCGGCGGCTTTCGTGTCGGCGTCAGCAAGCTGCTCGTGCAGCGCGCGCTGGCGCAGGCAGCAGAGCTCGATGCCAAGCTGGTCGCGCAACGCATGATGGGCTACACCGATGCGCGTACGCCGCCTTCGCCGCAGCGCTACGCCGCGCTGCTCGCGCCGGCCTCGCAACAAGCGGCGGCGGATGGCGGGCAGCCCTATCCGTTTTTCCTCGCGCATGCGCTCGATGCGCCGCTCGAAACCTTCAACGAACGCATCGGCCCGTTCAGCGATTGGCTCGTCGAGTGGAAGTACGACGGCATTCGCGCCCAGGCCGTCAAGCGCGGCGGCCGCGTCTGGCTATGGTCGCGCGGCGAAGAGCTGGTCAGCGAAGGTTTTCCCGATGCGCTCGTGCCGCTGGCTGCGCTGCCCGATGGCACCGTGCTCGACGGCGAGCTGCTCGTCTGGCCCGAAGGCGCGGCGCAACCGGCGCCGTTCGCTCTGCTGCAAAAGCGGCTGAACCGCAAAGTGCTCGGCAAGAAACTGCTGGCCGAAGCGCCGGTGCGTTTTGTCGCCTACGACCTGCTCGAAGACGGCGGCCAGGACTTGCGTGCATTGCCACAGCACGAACGCCGTGTGCGCCTCGAAGCGCGCCTGCGCGATCACGCGGTGGCGCTGTCGCCGCTGGTGCACGCCGAAGACTGGCCCGCATACGCCGCGCTGCGCGC
>JANMHY010000341.1:0-9439 GCA_031375525.1 Burkholderiales bacterium | reverse complement strand
CCAGCGCGGCCTTCATGTTCACGTAGTAGACGAAGGCGAACAGGCTGGGGCTGGGGAAGCCGCCGGCCGACACCGGATACGTCTTCTGGTAGTCGGCGACGAAAGCCTTCCAGTCGGCACCGTCGAAGGCGTCGGCCAGCGGGCCGGCGGACAGCGTGCCGACCAGCGATTCGCGACGCTTGCCCTTGTAGTTCAGCACGTCCTGGCTGACGGTGATCGAGCCGCCGAGCATGGGTTTGTCGCCGCCGGCGTTTTCGTACTGCGTCAGAAAGTTCACCGCATCCGAGCCGCCGAGCACGACGAGCAGCGCATCGACGTCTTTCGGAATCTTGGCGATGACTGACGAGTAGTCCTTGCCGCCGAGCGGCACCCAGGCCTTCTCGGGCACCTTGCCGCCGAGGCGGCAGTACTCGCTCATGAAGCCTTGCACCTGCGAGTACGGGAACGCGTAGTCCTCGGCGATGATCATCACGCGCTTGTAGCCCTTGTCCATGGCGGCCTTGCCCAGGCCAACCATCCACTGCGCACCCTCGGTGTTGAAGCGGAAGAAGTTCGGCGCCGGGCTGACCAACGTGGCCGCCTGCGCGCCCGAGCTGCCGTTGATAAAGGTGATGTTGGGCTGCGTCTTCGCGTAGTCCTTGACCGCGATGCCTTCGCCGCCCGACAGCGGGCCGACCATGATGTCGACCTTGTCTTGCTCGACGAGCTTGCGCGTGGCGTTCACCGCCACGTCGGGCTTGGCATCCGACGAGGCCTTGATGATTTCGATCTTGCGCCCGGCGACCACGCCGCCGCGCTGCTTGACCGCCAGCTCGGCGCCGCGCATGCCGTCGGCGCCGCCGGCGGCGAACGGGCCTTCGAGCGTGGCCAGCAGGCCGATCTTCACCGGCTGGCCTTGTGCCCACGCCGCAGTACTCACGAGTGCCGTGGTCGCCGCAGCGCCCAACAGCGAACGCACCCAGATCCGTTTGCTCACGACTTTCACTTCGGTCTCCTTTGGTTGGCAGTTGGGGCCGGGTTCGGACCGAAGCGCGAACGCAACTTCGCCCACAGTCCGAGCAGGCCGTCGGGGGAAAACAAGACGATGGCGAGGAAGACGACACCGATGACGAGGTTGAAGCGCTCGCGGTCGATGACGTCGATGGCGAAGGTCTGCAAGAGCACGAACACGAGCGCGCCGAGGAAGGCGCCGATCGGGTGCTTCATGCCGCCGAGCACGGCGATGACGAGCAGGTTGATCAACCAGCCGGTGCCCACCGAGCCGGGCGTCATCAGCGCGTTGTACCAAGCCAGCAGGATGCCGCCGACAGCAGCGATCAGACCCGACAAGGCGTACGCCGCGACGCGGTGCGCGACCACGTTGTAGCCGAGCGCGGCCATGCGGCGCGGGTTGTCGCGGATGCCTTGCAGCGCAATGCCGAACGGCGCGCGCACGACATAGCGCACGAGGAAGTAGGCGGCGAGCGACCAGAACAGACACAAGAAATAGAACGGCGTCGGATCGCGCCAGTTGAGGCCGAACACCGTCGGCGGCTTCAACTCGCGCAGGCCTTGAAAGCCGTTGAAGACGCTGTAGTTCTGCAGCACCAGGTAGTAGAAGGCCACGCCGATGGCCAGCGTGATCATGATCGTGTAGATGCCGTCGGTGCGCACCGACAGCCAGCCGATGAAGGTGGCGCAGACCACCGCGATCAGCAGCGCGAACGGCGCCGCCACCCACCACGGCCAGGCCAGGCTGATTTCCGGGCTGCTGCTGGTGCCGAGCACCGCCAGCGCATAACCGGCGATGCCGGCCACCGTCATCTGTGCCAGCGAAACGATGCCGCCGTAGCCCGCCATGAACGTCAGCGACAGCGCGATGATGCCGAGCACCAAGGATTGCGCCGCCACCTGAAAGGTGAAGAACGGCGTGGCGGCAAACGGGAAGACGAGCACGATCGCCAGCACGAAGACGTGACGCGCTTCGAGATGGCGCCAGAGGTATTTGAGCCAGCGGGGGGCGTCGCTGTCGGCGTAGGGGTCGGGGGCGGTTTCGATGCGCGGGGTTGCTGTGGCTCTCGGCAACGGCAAGGGCTTCGCGGCCGACGCGAGGCCGGTGTTCATCGCGCGGCGCCAGTACGCTGCGCTCATGGCTTACTCCCTCCCCCTGCAAGGGGGAGGGCTGGGGTGGGGGTTGTTTGGAGGTGGAGAGACCCCCATCCCAACCTTCCCCCTTGCAGGGGGAAGGAGCAAAGAACCTTTGCGTTCATCACGCGGCTTTGCCCATGATCCCGCGCGGGCGGAACGCCAGCACGAGGATCAGGATGACGAAGGTGAAGACAACGCTGTACGTCGGCGCATACGCGAGGCCATAGGTCTCCGCCAAGCCGAGGATCGCTGCGCCGATCGCCGCACCGACGACGCTGCCCATGCCGCCGACGATGACGACGATCAGCGACGCCAGCAGAAGCCGCGTGTCCTCGCCCGGCACCATGCTCAACTCCACCGCGCCGATCACGCCGCCGAACCCGGCCAAGCCGGCGCCGAGCGCGAAGGTGATCGCGAAGACGAGGTTCACGTTGACGCCTGACGCGGCGAGCATGCCTCGGTCATCGACGCCCGCGCGGATCATCGCGCCGACGCGCGTGCGCGCCAGCAGCCACCACAGACCCAAGCCGATGGCGATGCCGAAGCCGAGCAGTGACAGGCGGTAGGCCGAATACGCTTTGATCAGCGGGATGTCGCGGATCGGTCCCTGCAACCACTCGGGCGCTTCCATCTGATGCACCTGGCCGGTGAAGATCCACAGCAGGATGTCGGCGATGACGATCGACAGGCCGATGGTCACCATCGTCTGCCGCAACTCCTGGCCCTGCATGTGGCGCAGGATCAAGACCTGCATCAACACGCCGCCGAGCGCTGCCGCCAGAAAGCCCGCTGCGGCGGCCAGCACCCACCAGCCGGTGTAGCCCGCCACCGTGTAGGCGACGTAGCCGCCGAGCAGGTAGAGCGAGCCGTGGGCGAGGTTGACGTTGCGCATCAGCCCGAAGACGAGCGTGAAGCCGCTGGCGACGATGAAATACAGCGAGGCCAGCGTCAGGCTGTTGAGCAGCGTCACGAAATACAGGCGCGTGTTGTCGACCATCGCCCACAGCGAGAAGACGAGGATCGGGCCGCCGACGAGCAGCCACGTCGCGAGTTGCGTGCGTGTGAATTTCAAGCGGCACGCCCCCACGCGCGCTGCGACGCGATCTCGGGCTGCTTGGCAAACACGCCGTCCTTCATCACCGCGAGGAGGCGCTTCGGGTCGCGCAGGATCGACAGGTTGGCCAGAGGATCGCCATCGACCAGCAGCAGGTCGGCCAGATAACCTTCCTTGATGACGCCGAGTTCGTGGCCCTGCATCATGATCTGCCCGCCGTAGAGCGTGCACGAGCGGATCGCTTCCATCGGCGTGAAGCCGAGGTACTTGACAAAGAACTCGAGGTCGCGCGCGTTCTGGGTGTGCGGCGTGAACGCAAAACCGTAGTCGCCGCCGGGCAGCACGCGGATGCCGCGTTTGTGCATGCGCGAGAGCGATTCGAGCGCGGCGTCCCACTCTTCCTGGTAGCCCATCTCGACGGCCTTCTGATGCGTGAAGCCGAAGGCCTCGGCCTCGTGCAGCAGCGCGTAGAGGATGGCGATGCCGGGCGCGACGAAGACCTCGTGCTTCACCGCTTCGAGCTGGTCCAGCGTTTCTTCGTCGGTGAAGCTGGCGTGGTAGATCAGCCGGATGCCATGGCGCAGTGCCTGCTGCACGCTGGCCTTGCTGCGCGCGTGCACGATGATGCGTTTGCCGCGCATCTTCACTTCCACGGCGGCAGCGGCGACTTCAGCGTCGGTCATCCACGTCGTGTGCGCATCGGCGCCGGGCACGAAGTTGTCGCCGGAGAGATTCAACTTGATCGAATCGACGCCGTACTTCAGGAACAGGCGTACCACCTGGCGCATGTGCTCCGCCCCGTTGACATTGACGCCGAAGCTGAACTCGGGGAAGGGCAGGTGGGGCAGCGTCTCGTCGCCGAGGCCGCCGGGTACCGTGATCTCCTGGCTCGCTGCCAGGTAGCGCGGGCCGGGAATCTGCCCCGAGTTGATGGCGTTGCGGATCACCACGTCGAGCCGCGGCTTGGCGCAAGCCGCGCCGAGACACGACGTGAAGCCGGCTTGCAGATAGCGCTTGGCGACCTTGGCGCACCACAGCACATGCTCTTCGAGCGGCATCGCCTGGATGCCGGCCAGCGTGGCCGAGTCGTTCCAGCTGAAATGCGTGTGCGCTTCGGTCATGCCCGGCATCAGCGTGGCGCCGGCGCTGTCGATCACCGTTGCTTCGCCGCGCGAGATCGGCGCCGTCGTGCGGCCGACCTGCTGGATGCGGTTGCCGCTGACGAGCACGCTGCCGCTGTAGGGCGCGTTCGCGCCGCTGCCGTCGAGGATGCGGACGTTGGTAAACAAAACGTTGCTCATGCGGCCCACCTCGTTGTCTGCTGCTGCCGCATCGGCGGCGCGCGATGGAACACGCCGTCCTTCATCACCGCAAGAATCCGCTTCTTGTCCTGCAGCACCGTGATGTCCATCAGCGGGTCGCCATCGACGAGCAGGATGTCGGCGAGATAGCCCTCGCGGATGTAGCCCAAGACCTTGCCCATGCGCATCATCGGCGCGCCCCAGGCGGTGGCCGACAAGAGCGCTTCCATCGTGCTCATGCCGACATGTTTGACGAAGTACTCGAGGTCTTTCGCATTGGTGCCGTGCGGCGTCCAGGCAAAGCCGTAGTCGCCGCCGGGCAAGATGCGGATGCCGCGCTTCCTCATCGCGCGCATCGACTCGATCGCGCACTCCAGTTCTTCGTGGTAGCCCATCTTCTTCGCCACCGCAGGCGTGATGCCCCACTCGCTGGCGTGGTGCGAGGTGTTGATCAGCCAGGCCAGGCCCGGTGCGATGAAGTGCTCCTTCTTGTGCGCTTCGAGCATGTCGAGCGCCTCGGTGTCGGCATAGCTGCAGTGGTAGATGACCTCGATGCCCTGGCGCACGCATTCCTTGATGCTCCAGGTGCTGCGCGCATGCGCCGAGACGCGCTTGCCCCAGCGCTTGGCTTCGTCGACGCAGGCGGCGATTTCGGCTTCGGTGAACTGGCTCTGCGACGACGGCATGCCGGTGATCGACTCGCCGCTCAGATTGATCTTCAGCGAATCGACGCCGTACTTGCAGAACATGCGCACGCAGCGCCGCATCTCGTCGGCGCCGGTGACGATGGCGCCGAAGGCGAACTCGTGCTGCGGCAGGTGCGGCAGCGTCGAGTCACCGAGGCCGCCCGGCACCGTGATCTCCTGGCTTGCGGCAAGGTATCGCGGGCCGACGATCGTGCCGTCGTTGATGGCGTTGCGGATCACCACGTCGAGCCGCGGCTTGGCTGCCGCCGCGCCGACGCAACTGGTCCAGCCCATGTCGAGGTAGCGCTCGGCAATGCCGGCGCACCACAGGATGTGCTCTTCTGGCGGCATGCGCTGAATGCTGTCGAGCGAAGGCTGGTCGTTCCAACTGAAATGCGTGTGCGCCTCGACCATGCCCGGCATCAGGAAGGCCCCCGCGCCGTCGATCACCGTGGCGCCGGCAATCGGCGGCGTGCGCTGGCCATAAGCTGTCTTGACGACGCGGCTGATCTTGTTGCCGCTGACGAGCACGTCCCCGGTAAACGGCTGTTCGCCGCCGCCGTCGAAGATGCGTACGTTGGTGAAGAGCGTGTCGGCCATCGCCTTACCTCACGGACTGAATGAAGTCGCGCAGCGCGCGCTGCGATTCGGCCGGGCGCTCGAACATCGCCCAGTGGCCGCAGCGGCTGAAGACTTCGATGCGCGCATTGACCAGGCGCTCGGCCAGTTGCCGCGCACCCGAGAGAACGGTGACCTGGTCTTCGTCGCCGTTGACGATCAGCGTCGGGCAGCGGATCAGTTCCAGCCGCGCGCTCGTGGCCGCAGCCAGGGCCTCGCAGTTGCGGGCGTAGCCTTCCGCATCCGAAGCACCGATGGCCTCGCGCACATAGGCCACCGTCACCGGCTGTGTTTGTTTCGTGCTGGCGCTAAGCGAAAACTCCGACGTGCCTTCGGCGATGGCGAACAGGCCTTGCTCGCGCGCCACCGGTGCACGCGCCGCCATCACGTCGCGCAGGGTCTGCGCAGGCTCGGCCAGCGCGCCGAACAGCGTCAGGCTGCGCACTAGCGCCGGTGTCTCGGCGGCGATGTGCTGCGCGATGATGGTGCCGAACGAGTGGCCGACAACATGCGCGTGCTTGATGCCTTGCGACTCGCAGACGCGCCGCACCGCGTCGGCCTGCGTGGCCACGCTGATCTTGCCGCCGTGTGGCGTGGACTCGCCGAGTGCATAAGCCTTGTGCGAACGCCCTGCACCCGGCAGGTCCATGCGCAAACAGCGCCATCGGGGCAGGGCGGGCAGCAGCGGCGTCCACGCATTGAGGCTGCCGCCGAGGCCGTGGATGAAGACGACGGCGTCGCCGTCCCCGCGCACATCGACTGCCATGCGGTCCACCCAGACGAGGCTCATGACTCGAACCTGTTCTCGATGACCCCGATGCCGTCGACCTCGACCCGCACCACATCGCCGTGCCGCAGCCACTTCGGTGGCTTGAAACCCATGCCGACGCCGCTCGGCGTGCCGGTGGCGATCACATCGCCCGGAACCAGCGTGATGCCGCGCGAGCAGGTCTCGATCAGCGTCGGGATGTCGAAGATCATGTCCTGCGTCTTGCCGTCCTGCCGCAATTCGCCGTTGACCCAGCCGCGCACGCGCGTCGCCCGGCCGTCGAGCTCGTCGGCGGTGGCGATCCACGGCCCCATCGGACAGAAGGTGTCGAAGCTCTTGCCGAGGTGCCATTGGCCGTGGCGCACCTGCACGTCGCGCGCCGACACGTCGTTGACGACGGTGTAGCCGAAGACATGCTCCATCGCCCGCGAGCGCGTGATGTCGCGCCCGCCGCGGCCGATCACCACCGCCAGCTCGCACTCGTAGTCGATCTGTTCGCTCACCGCCTGGCCCGGCAGGCGCACCGTGTCGAAGGGGCCGATCACGGTTTCCGGCACTTTCGAAAACACCATTGGCCACTTCGGCTCCTCGGCCATCTGGTCGCGAAAGACCGAAGTGGCCAGCTCCTCGGCATGGGCGCGGTAGTTGCGGCCGATGCAGAACAGGTTGCGCCGCGGCCGCGGCAGCGGCGCGCGCAGCGTGATCGCCGACACCGGCAGGCGAGGCCCGGCTTCAGCCGGCAGCGTCTGGCCCGACACCAGCGCGCGAATCAGCGGCAGTGCGCCGCGTTCGGCGTCCTGCGCCGCGAGCGGCGTGGCTTCCTGGCCATCGGGCGAGATCAGCCCCACATGGGAACGTCCGCCCCAGCTCCAGCTGGCGATGCGCATGCGCTTTGTCTCCTGTTGCCCGCGGCGGGACTTCAACGCAACATCACCGCCACCGCGAGACCGTTGACTGCTTATGAGACTTGCGTCTCAAATCAGGATCGGCGCATCATAGGTTCATGTTCCTGCTCTGTTCAAGTGGTTCGACGGCCGCTTCTGCCCCGTGAAAACCCTCTCCGCAAGCCAACGCAAAACACAGCGGCCCACGCCGACCAGGCCGCCCGAACCACCGGCGCGCGGCGTCAAAGCAGCCACCTTTCATCTCCTGCTCGACACCGCGATGGCGATCATTCGCGAGGCCGGGCACATCCCGTCGGTGGCCGAGGTGGCGGTGCGCTCGCGCGTTTCGCGGGCCACTGCATACCGCTACTTCCCGAGCCGCAGCGTGCTCGTCACGGCGGTGATGGAGGCCTCGCTCGGCGCGGTGCGCCGCTTCTCGTCGGACAAGCCCGACGGCCGCGAGCGCCTGCACGATCTGTTCAACCAGACCTTCCCGCGCTTCCAGGAGTTCGAGCCGCAGATGCGCGCCGCAGCTCAGCTCTCGCTCGAGCAGTGGGCGCTCGAGCGTGCCGGCCTGCTCGAAGAAGAGCCGTACCGCCGCGGCCACCGCGTGCGCATCCTGCAGGACGCGCTGGCGCCGTTCAACAAGGTCATGCCGCCCGCGGTGCTGGCGCGCCTGCACCGCGCGCTGTCGGTGGTTTACGGCATCGAGCCCTATGTGGTGCTGAAGGACATCTGGGCGCTGACAGACCGCGAGGTCGAGCGCACGGCGCTGTGGATGGCCGACGCGCTGGTCGATGCGGCGCTGCGCGATGCCGCAGCCAGCAAAGCCAGCCGACCGCCGCCAGCGCGCAAGCGATAGGCAGCGATCAAGGCGTTCGCGCTTACGTGTAACCCACAGGGTCCGCGCGCAAGGCCGTGCCTAGAATGCGTCGCACATCCGGTTTCACCGGGGATGACGGGCGACATCATGAAAATCAAAAGCGAACGCGATTTCTGGTCGGGCCTGATGTTCGTCATCGTCGGCGTTGCCTTTGCCTGGGGCGCCACGACCTACACTTTCGGCAGCTCGGCGCGTCCTGGCCCAGGCTACTTTCCGTTCGGCCTGGGGGTGCTGTTGGCTCTGCTCGGCGCCTTCCTGCTGTTCGAAGCGCTGACCATTGAAACCGAAGACGGCGAGAAGATCGGCAAGTGGGCGTGGAAACCTTTGATCATGATCACCGCCACGGTAGCGATCTTTGGCTGGGCCTTGCCGCACCTGGGCATGTTCATCGCGCTGCCGATCCTGGTCGTGGTGGCCGCGTTCGCCGGCGATGAGTTCCACTTGGGCGAAGCGCTGCTCAACGCAGCGATCCTGACCGCCGGCAGTTGGGTGATCTTCATCTGGGGCTTGAACCTGACGATCCCGCTCAAGCCGTGGTTCATGGGCTGAGGAGGAGAACAACAACATGGATCTGATCAACAACCTCATCCTCGGTTTCGGCGTTGCCTTCACGGCTCAGAACCTGCTGTACGCCTTTGGCGGTGCGCTGCTCGGCACGCTGATCGGCGTGCTGCCGGGCCTCGGCCCCGTGGCGACGATCGCGATGCTGCTGCCGAGCATTTACGCGCTCGACGCCACACCGGCGCTGATCATGCTGGCCGGCATTTACTACGGCGCGCAGTACGGCGGCAGCACCACGGCCATCCTGATCAACGTGCCCGGCGAATCGAGCTCGGTTGTCACCGCCATCGACGGCTACCAGATGGCGCGAAAGGGCCGCGCCGGCGCCGCGCTCGCCGCCGCCGGCCTGGGCTCGTTCTTCGCCGGCTGCGTCGGCACCATCATCATCGCTGCGTTCGCGCCGCCGCTGACCGAACTGGCCTTCAAGTTCGGCCCGGCCGAGTACTTCTCGCTGATGGTGCTCGGCCTGATCGGCGCGGTCGTGCTGGCCTCGGGCTCGCTGATCAAGGCGATCGCGATGATCCTGCTCGGCCTCTTGCTCGGCCAGATCAACACC
>JANMHY010000336.1:0-2639 GCA_031375525.1 Burkholderiales bacterium | reverse complement strand
GTTGGCGTTGGTCGTGATCTCGCCGGCGAGCACCACGAGGCCGGTGTTGGTCAGCGTCTCGGCGGCGACGCGGCTGAGCGGGTCTTGCTTGAAGATCGCGTCGAGAATCGCGTCGCTGATCTGGTCGGCCACCTTGTCGGGGTGGCCCTCGGAGACGGATTCGCTGGTGAACAGAAAGTCGTTGCTTGCCACTTCGTAAACTCCTCAAAAGAAAACAGGTTTCGCATCTCGGGCCTTGCGTGGCGCCGACTCGAAACCTGGAGGAGCTTGCGGCGAACGCTTTAGCAGGATTTTTGAATCGCCCCGCAAGTAGTTCATAACTCGGCGATACCCCGATTATAAGAAACATGCTGCGTTGGCTGTCCCACCGATCTTTGGGGTTTCTGCACGCCTTGGGCGCTGTGTTGGGTTGGGCCGCGTTTGTCGTGTCGAGCAGTTACCGACGGCGGCTGCGTCTCAACGCGGCCATCGGCGGTGCGAGCGCCGCGCAGTGGCGCGCTTCGATCGCGCACGCCGGCCGCATGGTCGGCGAGTTGCCGCGGCTGTGGCTGCGCCCGCGCGCCGACGCGCTGTCGCCACCGGCGCAGTGGCAGGGCGCCGAGCGGCTCGATCGCGCGTTGGGCGCCGGCCGCGGCCTGCTGCTGCTGACGCCGCATCTCGGCGCGTTCGAGGTTATTGCGCAGGCCTATGCCGAGCGCTTCGGCGCGCGCCAGCCGATGGTGGCGCTGTACCGGCCGGCGCGTCAGCGCTGGTTGCGCGAGCTCGAAGCAACGTCGCGCAATCGGCCGGGGCTGCTGACGGCGCCGGCGTCGCTGGCCGGCGTGCGGCAGATGCTGCGCGCGCTGCGCCAAGGCCAGACCGTCGGCCTGCTGCCCGACCAGGTGCCGCCCGACGGCATGGGCGTGTGGGCGCCGTTCTTCGGCCAGCGCGCGTACACGATGACGCTGGCGGCCAAGCTGTCGCTGCAAACCGGCGCGCCGATGTTGCTGATGCTCGGCGAGCGGCTGCCGCGCGCGCAGGGCTGGTGCATCCGCGTCTTTGACATGCCCGAGCCGCTGCCCGATGCCCAGGCGTTCGGCGGCGATGATGCCGCGCACCAGACTGAATGCGCGGCGGTGATGAACCGAGCGATGGAGTTCCTCATCCGCCAATGCCCCGAGCAGTATTTGTGGGGCTACAACCGTTTCAAAGGGCCACGTTCCGCATGAACCTCGGCGCACGGCTTGCCATCGCGCTTCTGTGGCTCGTGCACTGGCTGCCGGCGGGTTGGCAGTCGGCCATCGGCGCGCTCGTCGGCGCGCTCGCTTATCGCCTCGCACCGGCGCGCCGGCGCGTGGCGCGGCGCAACCTCGAACTGTGTTTGACCGAGCTGGAGTCGAGTGCACGTGAGCACCTGTTGAAAGACCACTTCCGCTGGCTCGGCCGCAGCATCGTCGAGCGTGGCCTGCTCTGGTACGCGCCGCGCGAACGCCTGATGCGCTTGATCGAAGTGCAGGGCGATGTGACCTTCGCCGAACGCTGCGATGCGCCGGTGATGTGGCTGGTGCCGCACTTCATGGCGCTCGAAGCGGCGGCCACGGCGGTGCAACTGTTTCAGTCTCGGCGCGGCGCGACGATCTACCAGAAGCAGAGCAGTGCGGTCTTCGACGCCGCCATGCGCGCCGGCCGCGAGCGCTTCGGCAACTCGGTGCTGTTCTCGCGCCAGGACAGCGCCAAGCCGCTGATCCGCGCCATCCGCCAGGACGGGCTCGGTTTCTTCAACCTGCCCGACATGGATTTCGGCCGCAAGGACAGCGAGTTCGTGCCCTTTTTCGGCGTGCCTGCGGCGACATTGATCGCGCCGGCAAAGATGGCCCGGATGCTCGGCATGGTGGTGCAGCCGGTGGTCGCCGAGATGCGCGAAGGCGGCGGCTGGCGCGTCACGTTTCACGAGCCGTGGCAGGGCTGGCCGACCGACGATGCGATCGCCGACACGCTGCGCCTGAACCAGTGGATCGAAGCCGAAGTGCGCCGCCACCCGGCGCAGTACCTGTGGGTGCACAAGCGGTTCAAGACGAGGCCCGCGGGCGAAGCCGCGCTGTATTGAGAGCATGGCCACGCGCAGCGCGATCGAGCAAGTAGCCGACCCCGAGCAGCGGCTGATCGCGCGCGCCGGCTCGTTGATGGCCGCCGCCTTTGCCAACCTCGACGACCCGGCGCTGCCGGCGCTGGCACAAACGCTCGTGCGCACGCTCGCCGATGCCACGCTGGCGCCGCCGGTCCGCTGCTGCGCCGGCCTGTCGGCGGCGGCCTACTTTCGCGCACGCATGGACCTCGATAGCCTGCTGCTGGCCGAGCTCGCCATGCGCGCGCTGGACGACGAGCCCGCGCTCGGCGAGCGACTGGCCGACGAGGCCCACCACCTCTTCGTGCAGGCCCTCTATGAGTGCGAGTCACCGGCGCACGCCGAGGCGCTGCGCGCTCGGCGCGTCGCCTCGGGCCGCGCCATGCTGCCGGCCCGCCTTTGCCGAAGCGGTGCCGTTCTTCGAGCGCGCCGGCAACGCGGCGAGTGGCCGCCAAGCCAAGTTCTGCCATTGCCTCGCCCACCTCGCGCACGCCTTGCAGCACTTCGATGCGGGCGATGTGCCGGCCGGGCGCAC
>JANMHY010000332.1:0-2353 GCA_031375525.1 Burkholderiales bacterium | reverse complement strand
GCCGCGGGGGGCGGCGGCGGTGGCGCTGACCGGCTTTTCCCGCGCCAGCTCCCCCGACCCCCCCGCCGGCGCCGCCACGCGGGTGGTCCTCGGCGGCCTCCCGCTCCGCGCCGCCGACTCGGGCAACTACACGCTGGGCCTGACCGGCTCGCTCGCCGCAACCATCACGCCCCTGGCGCTGGCGCTGTCCGGCATCACGGTGCCGAACAAGGTCTATGACGCAACGATCACCGGCGCGGTCGCCGGTGCGCCGACGGTGGCGCCGTTGCCCGGCGATGATGTGGCCGTCAGCGGCACGGGCATCGCCACGTTCGACACCAAGACCGTGGGCGAGGCCAAACCTGTCACCATCAGCGGCTTCACGCTGACGGGTGCGGACGCGCCCAATTACTCGCTGCTGTTGCCGACCTCGCTGTTGGCGAGCACGACGCCGCGCCCGATCGCGCCAACGGGCATCAAGGCGATCGACCGCGCTGCCGACAAGACCAACCAAGTGCAGCTCAACACATCGCAGGCGGCGCTTCCCGGCGTGCTGCCCGGTGACACCGTGTCGCTGGTGTTGAACACGCCGTTCGGCCTTGTTGATTCGCCGACGCCGGGCGTGGCCAAGCCGGTGACGCTGGTCGGTTTTTCGCTGTCCGGGTTGGATGCCCCGAACTACTCTCTGAACCTGAGGCCGGTGGCCGGCGGAGCGGGCGTGGTGGCGGGCAGTGAAGTCAGCGTCACGCTCGCCACGAATCTGCAGCAGTATTTCGAGGACCTTCGCTTCGGTGAATACCTGCAGGCGGTGAGCGACGCGCAGGAGCCGTTCCGTCGCGCCATGGCCGAAGCGCTCGCCGCCGGCTTCGGCAAAGAAAACATCCGCAAGCGCTTGTCGCTCGGCCTGGTCTTCGAGACCGGGCTGGCGGCGCCCGCCATCGAGAGCATCCAGCCAGCGCGGGGCCCGGGCAGTTGCACCGTCGCTGCCGGCGGCACAACCGCGCCCTTGTCTTGCCCTTGACCCGGTCCCACATCAGCGGCTTGCGCCGACGCCAGTTCGTCAAGGCAGCGACCGCCAGCAGCCTGCTGCCGGCACTCGCGCTGAGTGGGCGTCGGGCCGCCGCGGCGACCGGCGGGCGGGCGCTGCTGATCGGCAACACGTCCTACAAGCCGAGCGACGAGGACATCCCGCCGGCCCGCAAGTGCGTGACCGATCTCGGCGCCCAGTTGCAGCGATTCGGGTTCAAGGTGACGACGCTGTTCGAGCCGCCGCTGCAGAAGGTCCGCGACGAGATCGCGCAGTTGCAGCAGGCAGTCGCTGCGGATGCCGATCTGCCGGCGTTCTTCTATTTTGTTGGGCACGGTTTCCAGTCCAACGCCGAGAACCTGCTCGTGCCGGCCGGCGGCAACCTCGACTCGAAGCCGGAGGATCTGGCCCGCAGCAGCCTGTCGCTCGAGCGCGATGTGTTCTTGCGCCTGAAGCGGCCGATGGGGCCCGCGGCCACCGTGATCCTGGTCGACACCTGCCGCACGCCCGATCGGCCGCTGAAGCCACCCGAAGGCCTGAACCAGACGCTGCCGCCGGAGGGCTGCCATGTGGCCTTTGCCACCGGCCCCGGCAAGCGCGCATTTGCGCCGCAGGATCCCGAGCGCTACACGCTGTTCGCGGAAGTGCTGGTGGCCGAACTGGCCCAGACGCAACCCACCGGCTCGGTGTTCTCGAGCCTGGAGCGTGTGCGCAGCCGCGTCGTGCGCAAGGTCAACAGCATCGACATCATCGTCAAGCTGTTCGGCGAAAACGCGCAGAGCCCTGAACTCGCGTCGAATGTTCTCGGCGACCCGATCTGGATCGGCGGCGCTCCGGTTCCGCCACCGCCACCGCCTGTGCCTGCGTCGGCTGCATCGGCGGCCGCACCGCCCCCGGCCGATCTGGAGGCTGCTGCTGCTGCGGAGTTGTCGGCGATCGCTGCCCTGAAAGCGCCCGAGCAGGCCTACGAACGGCTGAAGGCGCTGGTCGGCACGCTGCCCGATGGCGAACTGGCCGATCTCGCCAAGCTGCGCCTGCGCGACCTGGAGCGCGTGCTGGGCGCCGCCCGCGAAGCCAGGTTGACGCTGGACCTGGCTTTGCTGCAAGGACAGCCGGCGCGCGTGCTGGAAGACGCGCAACGAGCACTGCGCGGCGACAAGTATGCGGCGCTGCGCGTCGCCGAGGCATTCAAACAACCTGCCAGTGGCGAACTGATTGAGCGCACCGACCATGGTCGCTGGATATCCTTTTCCGCCTATCTGGGCAACGGCATCGCGGCGTGGCGGCTGAGCCAGCATTTCCGCAACGTCGACCGGCGCGATGCCGAAGCCGCGCGATACGCCAATC
>JANMHY010000320.1:0-20130 GCA_031375525.1 Burkholderiales bacterium | reverse complement strand
CGCTGCTTGCTGTTCGAGCAGAACCGGCTGGCGTCTTACTTGCAAGCGGGCTTGTTGCTGCCGGCGCAGGAGGAAGCGCTGACGGTGAAGGCGACGCGCACGGCGCTGGCGAAGATCGATGCCGATCCGGCGAGGCTTTTGAATTAAGACAGTCGCTGAGCACGGCCTTCAGGCCGTGTTTTCCTCTAATGCACCACCCGCTCCTCAGGCGCGACGAAGAGCTCGTCGAGGATCAGCGCATCGGGCTCTTCGCCCAGACTCCAGAAGACCATCAGCACGATGACCTTCAGGTCTTCGAGGTCGATCGGGTTGGCGCCGACGGCCATCGCGCGGTCAACGACCATCTCGCGCATCGGCGGCGGCAGCACACCGGCCGATTCGAGAAAGCTGATGAAGCCGATCGACTCTTCGCCCAGGCGTTCGTGTTCGGCCGGCGAATAGACGCGCAGGGCGGTCGCGCTTTGCTGGCCGCTGTAGCTCTCGGCCGCGCCGGCCAGGCCGTCGAGCCAGACCAGCGCTTCCTGGATTTCGTCGCTCTCGAAACCGGCCGCCGAGAGCTTGCGCGTCAGCTGCGCGTGGTCGGGGCAGGCGTCCGGCCGCCAGTAGGTTTCGTAGAGATAGACCAGCACGTCGAACATGATGCGATTCACTATATCGCAGCGAGCTGGCGTGTGTTCGCGCGTCCGTGTCAAGCCGCACCGCGGCGTTGAAACAGTCCGCCGGGAAGGCGCGCGACGCGACCGTCGAGTTCGAGTTCGAGCAACTGCGCATTGAGGTCGGCCGCGCTCATGCCGGTGCGTGCGCCGAGCGCGTCGAGCGTGGCCGGCTCATGGCCCAGGGCGCGCAGCAGCGGCGACTCGGCGACCGTCGGTGATGTGTCTTTGGCCGGCGCGGCGTTCGACCGCCATTGCAGCTCGCTTGTCACGTCGTCGGCCGACTCGACGAGCTTGGCGCCTTGCTTGATCAGCGCGTGGCAGCCGCGCGATTGCGGCGAGTGGATCGAGCCGGGAATCGCAAACACCTCGCGCCCGGCTTCGACGGCGGCGCGCGCCGTCGACAGCGAGCCCGACGGCAGCGCGGCCTCCACCACCAGCGTGCCGCGGGCCAGGCCGGCAATGATGCGGTTCCGTTGCGGAAAGTTCTCCGCCAGCGGCGGCGTGCCGATCTCGAACTCGGTCAGCAGCAGGCCCTCGCTGGCGATGCGGTGGGCGAGCGCGCGGTGCCGCGCTGGGTAGATGCGATCCGCGCCGGTGCCCATCACCGCGATCGTGCCGCCAGGCCCCGCCAGCGCGCCTTCGTGGGCCGCGCCGTCGATGCCCAGCGCCAGGCCGGAGACGACCGCGAGGCCGGCCTGCGACAAGTGTTTGGCAAAGGCGCGTGCGTTGTCGCTGCCCTGCGCCGTCGGGTTGCGGCTGCCGACGACGGCGATCGACGCCGCCTGCAGCAGCTCGACGCGGCCTTGCGCATACAGCAGCAGCGGCGGGTCGGCGGTTTCGAGCAGGGCAGCGGGGTACGCGGGCTCGCCGAGCGCGATGATGTGGCGTGATGCCTCGCCGCCCAGCCAGGCGCGGGTGGCGGCGATCTGCTCGTCGTGCCGCGGCGGCGGCTCGTTCAGCGCCGACGCAGCGTCAGCGCCGACCAGCTCTCGCAAGGCAGCGGTGCGCGTGTCGAACACGGCTTGCGGCGAGCCACAAGCGGCGAGCAATCGGCGTGCTGAGGTGCGGCCGACACCCGGCGTGCGCAGCAAGCGCAGCCAGGCATCGAGGTTGTCGGGCGCGGCCACGCACGAACCGGCGAAGCCGCCGATCGGTCAGGGCTGCGAGAAGCGGTCGCCGGCGCGCACCGGCTGCTGGACTTGCAGCAGCAGCGCGTAGGACACACGATCGAAGGTGCGGAAGACGAACATCAGGCCATGGCGCTCGTCGGGCAGCTTGATCGCTTCGGGCCGCGCGTTGGTGCGGTCCACCACCTGCTCGCCGTCGCGCAGCACGGCCAGCACATGGCCACGCTCGATGCCGTCGCGCGTGCCGCGGTTGATCGCCACCACCTGGTTCTGGCCGGCGATCAGGGCGTCGCCATAGACCTGCACGACCTGCCCGCTCATCGGCTGCGACGGTGCGCGCGGCGTGAAGCTGGAGAAGTCGCGCGTCGGCACAACCGCCAGGCGGTCGCCGATGCCGACTTCTTCTTTCACGCTGAGGATCTCGAACGTGGCGGGCACCGGGATTCGCGTCGTGCTGGGCCCGAACACCGTCTCGATGCCCTTGGCGTCGGCGACAACCGCGGTGCTGCCTTCGCGCACATAGGCCGCGGTGCCGAGAAAACGGGCTTCGTAGCCGAGGATTTCCTTGGTTGTCGGATCGACCAGCGGCGTCGCCTGGCGGAACAGGCGCCAGTCGGCGATACCGCCGAGCTCGCCGCGCACATAAGCACGGTCACCGCGGCCCATCAGCACGCGGCTTTCGGGCGCGGCGACGATGCGCGGCGCGTTGGCCAGCTCGTTGTCGTTCAAGACCACGGCTTCGTTGAGGAACGGCGCGATCAGGTTCAGCGGGATCGTCGGGATCGCGCCGTCGCCGACGGCCTCGCCGCGGGCGCGCGGCGACAGCTTGACGGTGCCGTTGGGCACGCTGCCATCGGCCATGCGCAAGCGGGCGCGGCCGCCCGACTTGTCGAGCACCAGCACCTGGCCGGGGTAGATCAGGTGCGGGTTCTTGATCTCATCGAGGTTCATGCCCCAGAGCTGCGGCCAGCGCCACGGGCTCTTCAGGAACAATTTGGAGATGTCCCACAGCGTGTCGCCGCGCTTGACGGTGTGGCTGTCCGGCGCGCCCGGCACCAGGTCTTCGATCGGCACGCCGGCCTGCGCCGTTTGCTGCGCAGTGCTGCGCTGCTGCGGCGTGATGGGGTAGTTCTGGGCGACGGCGCTGCCGCAGGCCAAGGCCAGCGCGCTGGCGATCAACGAAGCGGCGTGGCGCTGAACGTGGCGTCGAATCATGATGGATGGGGCTCCCGGGGGCCGCGGCGTCGGTGTTTGAGACAATCGGGCCGCGTTTTTCAGGTCTTCGAACCATTGTCCGGCGGCGCTTCAGCGTCTCGGCACAATGCTCACTTGGTTTGGCAGATTCTGCCCCTAAAGCCTTGATGCCGCAACGAAACTGCCCCGTCGGTGGGCCTCGCGCGCAACCTCTGTGTCACCTTTCACGAATCATGTCGCACCTGTCGATCCTGCGCTACCCCGACCCTCGTCTGCACACCGTGGCCAAGCCCGTGGCCGTGGTCGACGAGCGTATCCGCCGCCTCGTCGATGACCTGCTCGAGACGATGTACGCCAACGACGGCGTCGGTCTGGCGGCCACGCAGGTCGATGTCCACGAGCGCGTGATCGTCATGGACACGTCGGAGGCCCGCGACACGCCGCGGGTGCTGATCAACCCCGAGCTGACGGCGCGCAGCGACGAGATGATGCTCGGCGAAGAAGGCTGCCTGTCGGTGCCGCAGATTTACGACAAGGTGCAGCGCCACGCCCGCATCAGCGTGCGCGCGCTCGGCCGCGACGGGCAGGTGCAGGCGTTCGACGCCGAAGGCCTGGAGGCGGTCTGCGTGCAGCACGAGATGGACCACCTGCTGGGCAAGGTTTTCGTCGAGTACCTGAGCCCGTTGAAGCGCGACCGCATCAAGACCAAGATGCTGAAGAAGACGCGCGAAGAGCAGGGCCAGCAGCCGGCGCACGGCCGGCCGTTGTGACGCTGCGCGTCGCGTTTGCGGGCACACCGGCCTTCGCGGCCGTGGCGCTGCGTGCGCTGATCGAAGCGCGCTTTGACGTGCCCCTGGTGCTGACGCAGCCCGATCGCCCTGCAGGCCGCGGCTTGAAGCTGCACGCTTCGCCCGTCAAGCAACTGGCGCAGCAGCATGGCATCGCGGTCGCGCAGCCGCGCAGCTTGAGGACGGATGGCAAGTTCGCTGAAGACGCAGCCGCCGCGCGCGCGGCGCTCGACGCGGCGCGGCCCGACGTGATCGTCGTCGCCGCTTACGGCCTCATCCTGCCACCCTGGGTGCTGGCCTTGCCGCGCTTGGGCTGCATCAACATCCACGCCTCGCTGCTGCCGCGCTGGCGCGGCGCGGCGCCGATCCATCGCGCGATCGAAGCCGGCGACACGCAGACCGGTATCACCATCATGCAGATGGACGCCGGCCTCGACACCGGCGACATGCTGCTCACCGAGCCGCTGCCGATTGCCGCCGACGACACCACGGCCACGCTGCACGACAAGCTGGCTGCGCTCGGCGGGCGCCTGATCGCCCGGGCACTCGAAGCCGCCGCGTGCGGCGGCCTCGCGCCGCGCCGCCAGCCTGAGTCGGGCGTGACGTACGCCCACAAGATCGACAAGGCCGAGGCCCGCATCGACTGGCAGCAGCCGGCGGCGCAGATCGAGCGCCGCATCCGCGCCTTCGATCCGCAGCCGGGCTGCCACTTCGAGTTCGACGGCGAGCTGCTGAAGGTGTGGCGGGCGCAGGCGGCGAGCGGCTTCGGCGGCGCGCCGGGCGCCGCGCAGCTCGACGGCCAGCGCTTCTCGGTGGCCTGCGGCGACGCTGCGGCGCTCGATCTGCTCGAGCTGCAGCGGCCCGGCGGACGGCGTCAGCCGGCGGCGGCTTTCCTGGCGGCGCGGCGCGGCTAAAGCCCGTGCCGGCGTGGCCGATAACCCTGCCATGTTGCGCCGCGTCCTCATCCTCACCCTGCTCGTCCTGCCGCTCGCCGGCTGCGAGCTCTTCGGCGGCGAGCCGGCCGAGGCGCTGGCCGCGCGCAAGGAGGCCGAGGGCAAGGCCGTCGGCGGCGCCTGCCGCCACGCCGGCCGCGCCATCGAAGACTGCTTCGCGCTCAACAAGCGTGCCGACAAGGCGGCGGTCTTCGCCGGCTGGCGCGAGATGAACGACTACATGCGCGACAACAAGGTCGATGTCGTGACGCCGCAAGCCACGCCGGCGCCGGCGGAAACCTCGGCCAAGGCCGACGCGCCGGCCGCCGCCGACGAGCCCGCCAAAGCCAAGCCGGCCAAAGCCAAGAAAACGAACTCCTGAGCCGCGCCTCGTCGCGCGCGCTGGCAGTTGGTCGCATCGCCGCGGCACGCCGGCAACGGATCGGGCACGCTGTGGCCTTCGAATCGATCCTTCGAAGGAGGCCGCCACCGAAACCCGCGAGGCCAGCGGCTTTGCGGCGATCACGTTGCGCGGCGGCATCGATCTGGTGGTGCGCCAAGGCGCGCGCGAGACTGTGCAGGTCAGCGCCGACGACAACCTGCTGCCGTTGCTGCAGACCACGGTGGAGGGCAGTGGCGAGTCGCGCACGCTGGTCATTCAGTGGGCACGCGGCGAAAATCTCCGCACGCGCGCCAAGGCGGTGGTCACGGTGGACGTGGTCAAGCTCACGGCGCTGGCCTCGTCCGGCTCTGGGGACATGGTGGTCGAAGCGCTGAAGACGCCTGCGCTGGCGCTGTCGATCTCGGGCTCGTCCGACGCCAGGCTGAGCGGCCTCGACACCGAGCAGCTGCGCGTGGCCATCACCGGCTCCGGCGACGAGCAGGCCAGCGGCAAGGCGGGCAAGCTCAACGTGTCGATCGCCGGCTCGGGCGACGTGCGCACGCGGGCGCTGTTGGCCGACGACGTCACCATCTCCATCGCCGGTTCGGGCGACGCCAGCGTGCAGGCGAACAAGACCATTGCGGTTGCCATCGCCGGCTCGGGCGATGTCGAGTACGCCGGCGCGGCGACGATCACTCACAGCCGCATCGCCGGCAGCGGCTCGGTGCGTCAGCGGCCATGACAGATACCCAAATACCGCTTGAGCGCGCGGCAGGGCAACGGCACACTGCCGAGCCCTACAACACGCACAGGAGTGCCCTGACATGACCGTCGCTCGCATCACCGAAATCACCGCGATCAGCAAGAAGAGCTTCGACGACGCCGTCGCCGTGGGCGTCTCACGCGCCAACAAGACCCTGAAGAACGTCAAGGGCGCCTGGATCAAGAACCAGGAAGTCATGGTCGACAAGGGAAAAGTCACCGGCTACAAAGTGAACCTGAAGGTCACGTTCGTCCTCGCCGACTGATTGACTTTGCTCATGCGGGGACAATCCCCGCATGAGTTCAACCGACGCGGCGCGCACGCCGCTGTGGCGCCACCCGGAATTCGCGCGCGGGTTTCGAGACATGAACGCCGTCTCGCTCGGCATCGCGGCCTGGGGGCTGCTGACCGGCGTGGCCATGGCCAAGAGTGGCCTGCCGCTGCCGCTGGCGCTGCTGATGTCGGTGATCGTCTTTGCCGGCAGCGCCCAACTCGCGGCGCTGCCGCTGATCGCCAGCGGCGCGCCGGTGTGGGTGGTGTGGGCCGCGGCGTTGTGCGTCAACCTGCGCTTCGTCGTGTTGAGTGCGGGTTGGCGCTTGTACTTCGCGCCGCTGCCGCGCGCGCAGAGACTGCGCATGGCCTACTTCGCCGCCGATCTGAACTACGTGCAGTTCATGAAGCGCTTTCCCGAGCCACGGCCGGACCCGGCGCAAGAGCCGTACTTCTGGGGCGGCGTGGCCAGCAACTGGCCGGCATGGCAATTGCCGTCGCTGGCCGGCATCTTGTTGGCCGACCGTGTGCCGACCTCGTGGGGGCTGGGTTTTGCCGGCACGCTGGCGCTGCTGGGCATCACCTACTCGCTGATGCAGGGCCGCGCGTCGTGGATTGCCGCCGCCGTGGCCGGCTGCGCGGCGGTGGCCACGTTCGCGCTGCCGCTCAAGCTCAACCTGCTGGTGGCGATCGCGGCGGCTGTGGCGATCGGGCTGCTGATGGACCGCCGTGGCGGGCGGCGCGCATGACGGTGGTCGAAGGCGTCATCACCGTGATTGGCATGGCGCTGATCTCGCTGCTGACGCGCGGCTTCTTCCTCTTCCCCGAGCGCGAGGTGCCGCTGCCGGCGTGGTTCAAGCAGGGCCTGCGCTACGCGCCGCTGGCCACGATGGCGGCGATCGTCGTGCCCGAGGTGGTGATGACGCAGGGCCTGCTCATCACGACATGGCAAGACGCGCGCTTGCCGGCTGTTGCGGTGGCCACGGCGTACTTCTTCTGGCGGCGCGACATCCTCGGTACGATCCTGTCGGGCACGGCGGTGTTGCTCGTGCTCAAGCTTGGCTTCGGCTGGTAGTTCCAAGAAAGTCCCCATGAACATCCTTCGTTTCTCCGACCTCGTGGCGCAGGGCCGTGCGCGCGGCCAGCGCGTTTTCATCCGTGCCGATCTCAACGTGCCGCAGGACGCCGCCGGCAAGATCACCGAAGACACGCGCATCCGCGCCTCGGTGCCGTGCATCCGCATGGCGCTCGACGCCGGCGCCGCGGTGATGGTGACCTCGCATCTCGGCCGCCCGACCGAAGGTGAGTTCAAGCCCGCCGATTCGTTGGCGCCCGTCGCTGCCCGGTTGAGCGAGCTGCTCGGCCGCGCCGTGCCGCTCAAAGCCAATTGGGTCGATGGCGTCGATGTCGAACCCGGTGACGTGGTGCTGCTCGAAAACTGCCGCGTCAACAAGGGCGAGAAGAAGAACGACGAGGCGCTGGCGAAGAAGATGGCCGCGCTGTGCGACATCTTCGTCCACGACGCGTTCGGCACCGCACACCGCGCCGAGGCCTCGACCTACGGCATTGCGCAGTTTGCAAAAGTCGCTTGCGCCGGGCCGCTGCTGGCCGCGGAGATCGACGCGATCATGAAAGCGCTGGCGCAACCGAAGCGGCCGCTGGTGGCCATCGTCGCCGGTTCCAAGGTCAGTACCAAATTGACCATCTTGCAAAGCCTGGCCAGCAAGGTCGATGGCTTGGTGGTCGGCGGCGGCATCGCCAACACCTTCATGCTCGCCGCGGGGTTGCCGATCGGCAAGAGCCTGGCCGAGCCTGACTTGTTGAGCGATGCCAAGGCCGTGATCGAAGCGATGAAGGCGCGCGGCGCGGCGGTGCCGATCCCGACCGACGTCGTCTGTGCAAAAAAGTTTGCTGCCGATGCGCCGGCGACAGTCAAGGCCGCCACCGACGTGGCCGCCGACGACCTGATCCTCGACATCGGCCCGCAAACCGCAGCCGTGATCGCCGCACAGTTGAAGGCCGCCGGCACGATCGTCTGGAACGGCCCTGTCGGCGTCTTCGAGTTCGATGCTTTTGCCAAAGGCACCGAGACCGTCGCACGCGCGATCGCGGCGAGCAGCGCCTTCTCGATCGCCGGCGGCGGCGACACGCTGGCCGCGATTGCCAAATACGGCATCGAGAAAGACATCGGCTACATCTCCACCGGCGGCGGCGCGTTTCTCGAAGTGCTGGAAGGGAAAACACTGCCTGCTTTCGAGATCCTGACCCGTCGCGCCAACGGGTGATTCAGGCGTAGGCTCGGCTCCACAAAAAGGAGACTGCAGCCATGGAACGCAAGCCACTGACGACGGCCGAGCAGGCGCTGGCCGACGCTGCCTTCGACTACCACCGCTCGCCGACGCGCGGCAAGATTTCGATGACGCCGACCAAGCCGCTGGCCAACCAGCGCGATTTGTCGCTGGCGTATTCACCCGGTGTCGCCTACCCGTGCCTTGCCATCCAGGACGATCCGAGCCTGGCCGCCGACTACACCTCGCGCGGCAACCTGGTCGGCGTCATCACCAACGGCACCGCGGTGCTCGGCCTGGGCAACATCGGCCCGCTGGCGGCCAAGCCGGTGATGGAAGGCAAGGGCTGCCTGTTCAAGAAGTTCGCCGGCATCGACGTCTTCGACATCGAACTCGCCGAGAACGACCCCGACAAATTGATCGAGCACATCGCGGCGTTGGAGCCGACGCTGGGCGGCATCAACCTGGAGGACATCAAGGCGCCGGAGTGCTTCTACATCGAGAAGAAGTTGAAGGAGCGGTTGAAGATTCCCGTCTTCCATGACGACCAGCATGGCACCGCGATCATCAGCGGCGCGGCGCTGTTGAACGGCCTGGAGCTGGTCGGCAAGGCCATCGGCAAGATCAAGCTGGTCTCGTCCGGCGCCGGTGCGGCGGCGATCGCCTGCCTCGACGTGATGGTCGGCCTGGGTGTGTCGCGCGACAACATCTTCGTCGTCGATTCGCGCGGCGTCATCCAGTACGAACGCGACGACGCGAAGAGCGGCAAGTTGGACGAGAGCAAGCAGCGCTACTGCCAGAAGTCGTCCGCGCGCACGCTGGCCGACGTGATGAAGGGCTGCGATGTTTTTCTCGGCTGCTCGACGGCGGGTGTGCTGACGCCGGAGATGGTCAAGACCATGGCCGAGCAGCCGATCATCCTGGCGCTGGCCAACCCCGAGCCCGAGATCCGGCCCGAGCTCGCCAAGGGCGCGCGGCCCGATTGCATCGTCGCCACCGGCCGCTCGGACTATCCGAACCAGGTCAACAACGTTCTCTGCTTCCCCTACATCTTCCGCGGCGCGCTCGATTGCGGCGCGACGCGCATCACCGAAGAAATGAAGCTGGCCTGCGTGCGCGAGATCGCGGCGCTGGCCAAGGCCGAGATCAGCGACGAGGTCGCGGCGGCCTATGCCGGGCAGGAACTCGCGTTCGGCCCCGACTACATCATTCCGAAACCGTTCGACTCGCGGCTGATCCTGCGCATCGCGCCGGCCGTGGCCAAAGCGGCTGCCGAGAGTGGCGTCGCCACGCGCCCCATTGCCGACATGGACGCCTACCGCCAATCGCTGACGCGCTTCGTCTATCAAACCGGCCTGGTGATGCGGCCGGTGTTCGCCGCGGCCAAAGCCAAACCGGCGCGCGTGGTCTATGCCGAAGGCGAAGACGAGCGCGCGCTGCGCGCGGTGCAGGTCGTGCTCGACGAAGGCCTGGCCAAGCCGATCCTGGTCGGCCGGCCGGCGGTGATCGAGTCGCGCATCGCCCGCGCCGGCTTGCGCATCAAGCCGGGCATCGACATCGAGATCGTCAACCCGGAAGACGACCCGCGCTACCGCGAGTGCTGGGAGGACTATCAGCAACTGCTCGGCCGCGCGGGCGTGACGCCGTCGATGGCCAAGGCGGCGCTGCGGCGCTCGAACACGCTGATCTCGGCGATGCTGCTGCGCCGCGGCGATGCCGACGCCATGCTGTGCGGCCTCGTCGGCCGCTACGACGCGCACCTCGAACAGGTCCGCGACACGATCGGCCTGAAGGCCGGCGCGAGCACGTTCGCGGCGATGAACGCGCTGCTGCTCGGCGAGCGCACGCTGTTCCTGGCCGACACTTTCGTCAACGACGAGCCGAGCGCCGAACAACTCGCCGAGATCGCGGCGATGGCCTGCGAAGAGTTGCGCCGCTTCGGCCTGACGCCGCGCGTGGCCTTCGTCTCGCATTCGATGTTCGGCTCGTCGTCGCGGCCATCGGCACAGCGCATGCGCCATGCGACGCAATTGTTCAAGGCCTTGCAGCCCGGCACCTCGTGCGACGGCGAGATGCATGGTGATGCCGCGCTGTCGCAAGACATCCGCAAGAGCTTCCTGCCCGACAGCACGCTCGACGGCGAAGCCAATCTGCTGCTGCTGCCCAACATCGACGCCGCGAACATTCTGTTCAACGTGCTCAAGGTCACCGGCGGCCACGGCGTCACCGTCGGCCCGGTGCTGCTCGGCGCGGCGCGGCCGGTGCACATCCTGACGCCCTCGGCGACGGTGCGGCGCATCGTCAACATGACGGCGCTGGCGGTGGCCGATGCCGCGGCGGAGGCCGCGGCGAAGTAGACGAGGCTACTGCGCCACCGGAGCGTCGTTCAGAATTTCGGCGTAGTTGAACATCGGCAGCGGCGGCGGCAGCTTCAGCTTCTCTGCCACGCTGATGCGGATCTGGTACGAGAAGCGCTTCAGCGTTTCGATCGGCACCGCTTCCGGCGCCACCTTGGCGACCAGAATCTGCTCGACCTTGTGCGCGGTGAACTGGCCGACGCTGTGATAGCGGCTGACCAGGCCCGACAACGCGCCGGCCTGCATCAACTGCTCGGTCGAAGCGAACGTCGGCAGGCCGACTTCCATCGCCGTCGGGATGACCACGTCCTGCGCCAGCGTGCCCAGGAAGCTGTCCGGCGGCAGGTACAGCCACTGCGAACCGGCTTCCTTCAACTCGCGCACCAGTTCTGCGGCGCCTTCTGCGGTGACCTTGCGCTGTGCGTCGAGGCGGAAGGTGCGCGAGATGGTGTCGTAGTTGCGCTCGCGGCCGATCTTGCGGATCTCGTCCAACACCACCACCGAGTTGCGCTCGGTCGGTGTGTACAGCACGCCGAGCTTCTGGAACGGCCGGTAGGCGGCCATGGCCTGGATCTGCGCGGCTACCGGCGCAACGTGGATGACGCCGGTGACGCCTTTGCGCGTGCCGCCTTCCGGCACGATCTTGGCTAGCGTCGGCGACGCCACGAGCGTGAACACCACCGGGATGTCGGTGATGTGCTTGGCCGGATCGACGGCGTCGTACGGCCCGAGCACGCCCAGCGTCACCGAGGTGCCCCAGGTGTAGATGACGTCGGGCTTGGTGCTGCGGATCTCGTCGATGAAGGCCGGCATGCGTGTGGCGTCGCGGTTCAAGTCGCGCCAGGTGATCTGCACCGGGATCTTGCGCGAGGCGAAGTACTCCTCGAAGCCCTTCTCGACATCGGTCATGCCGCGGAAGGTGATGGCGTAGATGCGCAGCGGCCGCGCCGCGGTGGCCGGGCGTTTGGCGTTGGCCGGCGTCACGGTCTGCGCCAGCACGGCCGGCGACAGGCCCGCGCCAAGGGTCGAGAGGGCAGCAGCCATCAACTGGCGGCGGGTGGTGAACAGCTTGTCCATGATCGATCAGTCTTTCTCTACGAAATAGCGGCCAGGCCAGCGCGCTCGCTCGTGCGCCGCGTGGACAGGATGAAAACCAGACCACACAGCGCGACGCCAGCGCCGGTGGCGACAAAACCCGTGCGGTAGCCGAAGGCCGTCAGCAGCACGGCGGCGAGCAGCGGTCCGAGCGCATTGCCCAGGCGCTCGAGCAGCCGATAGACGCCATACACGGCCGGCTCGCCGATGGCGCTGACCTCCTGGTCGCAGTGCTCGCGCACCAGCGCGCTCTGCGCGGCGATCGACAGCGATTGACCGAGGCCGATCAGGAAGACGGCGGCGAAGATCCAGCCGACATGGTCGCCGGCCATCATCAGCAGCGTGCCGATGCCCGACAGCAACAAACCCGCGCCGACCAGCCACTCCATGCGCTCGCGGGTGGTGGCAAACGAGGCCGCCAGCGGCGACACCACCACCATGACCACGCCGTAGAGCATCAGGATGCGGCCGACCATCGACTGCGTGCTGCCCAGCGACAACACGTACAGCGGCACCAGATAAAAGCAGACGCCGGTCAGCAGCACCTTGGCCGGAATGGCGGCCAGGCCGGTCACCGTCATGAAGCGCTTGTTGACCATCAGCGAGCCGATCTCGCGCAGGCTCGGCGGTTTGATGGTGCTCTGCGCGGCGGTGGTCTGCGCATTCTGGTCGGGCAAGAGACGGATCGCGCCCATCGAGGCGATAGCCAGCACGGCGGCGACGCCCAGCGTCCAGCGCTCGCCGATGTTGTCGGCCAGGATGCCGCCGATCGACGGCCCGCAGACGGTGGCCACCATGATCGAGCCGATGAACACGGCAAAGCTCTTGGCGCGGTTGTTGTTGTTGGTGTGCTCCAGCACATGGCCCTGCGCGGCCACGAAGACCAGGCCGTAGCCGAGCGCGCATGTTGAACGCCACAACAACAGGTCGAGCACGCTGCCGGCAAAGGCGCTGGCGACGAAACCGAACGCGGCCACGCCGGCGCCGACCATCATCGCGTGGCGGTGGCCGACGCGCTGCGCATAGGCGCCGAGGAACGGCTGGCCGAGGGCCACGATCAGCATGAACAGCGCGATCGGCAGGCCGACCACGACTTCCGAGCCCAGGCCGGGGATCGGCACCAGCAGGCTCTTGATGTAGCCCGGCAGGAACGGCCGCGTCAGCTCTTCGGCGAGGATGAAGACGAACAGCGGCGCTCGGATCTTGACCAGTTGGCCGTCGTCACTGCGCGTGGCCGTGTCGGCGTTGCCGAAGCGAAAGCGCTGCGCCAGCGCCTGCAGGCCGCTGTGCGCCGCGGCCAGGCCAGGCGGACGCTCGTGCGCCGGCACGCGGCGGCCGTTTTCGATGTCGCGCGCGAGCATCTCGAAGCCGGCGTTGACGCGCGCGCGCACGTCTTCGAGCAGTTGCAGCACGGCGCCGAACGGGCCCGCCGGGCCGCGCGAGCGCAGCGGCGTGAAGTCGCCCGAGGCGCCGCGCTCGATCGTGTCGCCGAGCGCCTTCAGCGAGGCTTCGAGCTTGCTGCCGGCCATGAAGTTGAGCAGCTCGAGCGTGAAGAACAGGGCCACGACGAGCACCACCAGCACGTCGAACAGCATGTCGAGAATGATGCGGTCGACGAAATCCACCGAGACGCCGATGTGCATCATGCCCACCGGCTGCTGCGGCGTGACGATCGGCATCGAGACCACGTATTGGTTGCCGACGCGGATCGCCGGCGGCCAGACATCGGGCGTGGCGATGGCGGCCAGCACGGCCGGCGCGCGGAAGTGCGCGTCGGCGCCCAGCGGCGCCGTGAAGCGCTGGTACAGCACCGCGCCCTGGGTGTCGGTGACGGCCACGTAGGCGATGTCGGGGATCGAGCGCTTCAATTCGTCGAAGGTCTGCTCGATGCCGTAGATCTCGCGGAACGCGATGTGGTTTTCCATCGCCTTCAACACCAGCGAGCGCGCCGAGGCGCCGCCGCTGGCCACCTTCTTGGCCATTTCCGGCGCCAGCGCGTCTTCGAAGGCGCGGTGCGACAAGAAGGCGCTGGCCGCCAGCGCCAGCATGACGATCAGCATGACCACGCCGGCCAGGCGCAGGTAGATGCTGCGCAGGTACGACTGGCTCATGTGTGCCCCTGGCTCGCGGTGTAGCGCGAGCGATCCCCACGGCCCGGCAGGGGCTCCTTCGTGGCTTCAAGGATGTTTGCTTGCTTGGGGCGGCCCGGCGCGGCGCTCACTTGATCGTTGATCGCTCCACGATCGAGTTCGCCGCGCAGTTGCGCGATGTCGGCTTCGGCGCGGCGCACGGTTTCGAAGAAGCGGCGCAGAGCGCGCCCGAACGGGCCCTTCTGCACTGCGGGCGACAGCCGCGAGCCATCGCGTGCGCGCAGCGCCGCCTCGACGGCGTCGAAGTCGCGCGTCAGGCGGCCCATGACGCTGACCAGCGCCAACGAGGCCAGTGTCGCGGCCACCACAAAAACGGCCAACGCCGACAGCGCGAGCTGCCGCGCCACCGCCGTCATCGAATTGCTGACCTGTTCTTCCGAGTAGCGCAGCGCCAGGTAGCCGATGACCAGGCCGAAGTTGTTCTGGATGGCAATGCCCGCCGCCGACTCGGTGCCGCTCTTGACGAACCAGTCATTCGGCGCAGCCAGGCGCGCTGCTTCAACCCAGGCGGTCGGCACGTCGCGGGCGGCGCGCAGCCGGTCGGTGCTGTACAGCGGCTTGCCTTCGGTGTCGAAGACTTCGATCGACAGGATCAGGTCATCGGTGGCGCGTTCGCGCTCGAGCGTTTCCGGAAGCGTCCCCAGATCAGCGAACTGCAGGCCCAGCGCCAGCGACGACTGAATGCTGTTCTCGATCGAGGTGCCGGTGACGACCAGGCGCTCCTTGATGATGCGCTCGGCGTTGCTGCGGTACTTGAAGAAGTTCAGAAAGCCCGCCATGCCGACGGCGAACAGGCACACCAGCACGGCGACGATGATCAACTGAGGTTTTGTTCTTGCCATTGTCTTGGGCCGCGCGTTGCACACGCGGTGCAGCGCAGAGCACGAGCCCTCCGTAAGTACTGAATGAGAACTTTAGCGAGCGCTTCGCACAGTGCGTGCACGAGGTCACGGCAGGCGTGAACAAATGAACTGAAGCCGATATTGGTTCCACCCATACTCATCCGGTCGATTTCTGTTGACCAACAACAATGATTTCAATCAAACCGTGCGTGAGCGCTGGAAGGCCGGTGTGAACGCCGTCACGAACGTCCTCAGGTTTGCCCGCGACGACATCGCCGGCGACACCGTGCCCGCGCCCTTGTTCGATCCGGCGTGGGAGCCGCCGGTGCAGGGCCGCCGCCGCGTGTTGAATAGCTGGAACGAATACCTCGCTGTGGCCAGCCAGGTGGTGGGCCGCTTTCGTGGTCAGTACCGATTGGGCCACTTCGACTACGTGCATCCGACACGTTTGCAGCCCGGCACCGCGCGCCGCTTGAAGCGCCCGTACCACGTCAGCGTCGCCTATGCCGAATGGGGCCCGGCCGATGCGCCGATCGTCATCTGCTGCGGCGGCGTTGCCAGCGTGGCGATGCGCTTCAACTACCTCGCTTCCGACCTTGCCGACAAGTTCCGCCTCATCTGTGTCGATTGGGTCGGCCGAGGCCGCTCGGGCTGGCTGGCTGCCGAAGGCGACTACTCGCTGGCCACCTACGCCGAGCAATTGCGCCAATTGATCATGCACCTGGGCGGCAAGCCGGTGACGGTGGTCGGCTCGTCGCTTGGCGGCAGCGCGACGATCGAGCTGGCGTCCAAGCACCCGAAGCTGATCGAGCGACTGATCTTGAACGACGTCGGCCCGCACATCCCGGCGCGCCGCCGCCGCCGCCGCGCCGACACGCTGGCCCGGCACTACGTCTTCCGCGATCCGTCGGACATGCTGCGCCGCATCGGCGCTTCGCAAAAGAACGATGGACCGGTCGCCGACGACATCCGCTTCAACCTGACGTTTCACCAGACGCGCTGGTCCGACGAAGAAAACGGCCGCATCTACCGCCACGACGTGCGGGCACTGCAAGCCTACCGCCGCGACGCGCAACACAGCCTGTTGCAGTGGAAGCAGTGGCGCAACGTGCGCTGCCCGATCCTGCTCATCCACGGCTTGCAATCCGACTGCCTGTTCGAGGCCACGATCCGCCGCATGTCGCGCGGCAAGCAGGTGGCGCTGATGCACCTGCCCGACACCGGCCATGCGCCGCTGCTCGCCGACCGCAACCAGATTGCCTTCATCCGCCAGTGGCTGTGCGAGCCGCAGCACAGCGATGGCGAGTGGAGCGTGCTGCATGCCGCCGCGCGCGATCGTCATCCGGCCACGCCGCTGTCGTTCGCACCTTTGCAAGAACTCAAATGAGCCTGTCCGCTCCTTCATCGTCGCTGCTGTTCATGCGCCACGGCGCCACCGCGCTCAATGCCGCCGGTCTGCGCTGCGGCGGCGACGTCGATCTGCCGCTGACCGAGCTCGGCCAAGGCCAGTCGGTGCAGGCGGCGCAGCACCTGGCCGCGCTGCGCCCGCGCGTCGGCGTCATCGTCGTCAGCGCGCTGCAACGCACGCGTCAGACCGCCGAGATCATCGGTCGCGCCTTGCACGGCGTCGAGGTCGTCATCGAGCCGGCCTTCAACGAGCGCCGCCTGGGCGAATGGAACCGCCGGCCGATCGCGGAAACGCAAGCCGAGCTGGCGGCCGGCATCACACCGCCCGGCGGCGAGAGCAATGCCGAGTTCACGCAGCGTGTCAGTCAGGCTGTCGAGGCGACCTTGTTGCCCTTGCTCGGAGAGCGTGCGCTGCTGGTGGCCAGCAAGGGTGTGGCGCGCGTGCTCGGCGAGCTCTGCGGCCAGGGCCCGGGCGCGCCGCTGGACAACGCCGGCATCCTGGCGTTCGATCTGTCGGCCTTCGTGCGGCGCAGCCGCAGGGTGTGTGCTGTATGAGTGAACACAAAATCTCCCGCGGGCGCCGCTCGCGCACCAGCGTGGCGATGCTGGCGCTGGCCGTTGCCGCCGTGGCGCTGGCGTTCGGCGCCCCTGTGCTGCCGCAACTGCACGGCGTGCCGGCGGGCTTGCCCGTGTCGGCCTGCGTGGTGCTGATGCTGCTGCTGTTCTGGCGCTACCAGCGCCGCATGACGCGTCTGGCCGGCGCGCTGGCCGAACGGGTGGATGTGCCGGCGCCCGAGGCCCCGGCGGCCAGCGAGAGGCGCAAGCTCGAAGGCCTCGGCGCCTGGATCGACGCCCAGGGGCTGTGCACCGACATCGCCGAGCCGCTGGCCGACGCGCTGGGCCTGCCGTTCGACGAGATCGAGGGCCGGCCGCTGGCCGATGCCTTCGGGCCGGCCCATGGCCACGCCTTGCACGCCGCTGTCGCCGAGGCGCTGGCCGGGCGCGTGCAGCGCCTGCGCTGCCGGCTGCTGCGCGCCAATGAAGCGCCGGCCACGCTGCTGATCGAGCTGCTGCCGCAAACCGATGCCCAGGGCAAGCCGGCCGGCTGCCGCCTGGCTGCCATGGACATCAGCCAGGAGCAGTGCGCACTCGATGCCGCCGAGCGCTCCGAGCGCCGCATGCGGGGGATCATGAATCAGATCCCGGTCACGGTGTCGTACATCGACGCCGCAGGGCACTACCGCTACATCAACCACGCCCAGGAAGTCTGGCTGGCCAAGGGTGAGGCCGAGGTCATCGGCCGGCATGTGCGCGACGTCGTCGGCCCCGAGTTGTGGGCCAACATCGAGCCGCATCTGGCGCAGGCGCTGGCCGGCCAGTCGGTGCCGCTGGAGCGCCAGCGCGTGGACCGCGCCGGCAACCCGGTGTGGCACTCCGGCCGCCATGTGCCCGACGTCAACGAAGAAGGCGAAGTCGTCGGCGTCTATACGGTGTTCTTCGATACCACGCAGCGCGCGCTCGCCGAGCAGGCGCTGCGCCACAGCGAGCAGGAACTGCGCGCCGCCAAGGCCGCGGCAGAGCGCGCGAGCAAGGCCAAGAGCGAGTTCCTGGCCAACATGAGCCACGAGATCCGCACGCCGATGAACGGCGTGCTCGGCCTGACCGAGCTGCTGCTCGACACGCCGCTCAATGCGCAGCAGCGGCCGTTCCTCGAAACCGTGCGCAGCTCGGGCGAGACGCTGCTGTCGATCATCAACGACATCCTCGACTTCTCGAAGATCGAAGCCGGCAAGCTCGAGATCGAAACCCTTGACTTCGACCTCTACCAGGCGGTCGAAGACGTGGTGCAGCTGATGGCGCCGCGCGCGCATGCGAAGAAGCTCGAGCTGGCCTGCCGCATCGACGACCGCTTGCCCGCGGCCACGCGCGGCGACCCGTACCGCTTGCGCCAGGTGCTGACCAACCTGCTGGCCAACGCCGTCAAATTCACCGAGAGCGGCGAGGTCGTCGTTGCCGTCGGCATGAACGATGCCGGGCAATTGCACGTCAGCGTGCGCGACACCGGCATCGGCATTGCCGAAGACGCCACCAAGCGCCTGTTCGCACCGTTTGCGCAGGCCGACGGCTCGACGACGCGGCGCTTCGGCGGCACCGGTCTGGGCCTGGCGATCAGCCGCCACCTGGTGAACCTGATGCACGGCGAGATCGGCGTCGAAAGCACGCCCGGTCAAGGCTCGACCTTCTGGTTCACGCTGCCGCTCGAGCAGGCGCAGAGCCTGCCCGCCGTGCCGTACCCCGGCGAGCTGGCCGGGCGGCGCGTGCTGGTGGTCGATGACAACGCCACCAACGCCGAGATCCTCGACTACCACGCGCAGGCGGTGGGCATGCGCTGCGCCTCCGCCAGCGACGGTCTGTCCGGACTGCAGTCGCTGCGCCAGGCTGCGCGCGAGGGCAACCCGTTCGAGCTGGCGATCATCGACATGAAGATGCCGCGCATGGACGGCCTGGCGCTGGCCGCCGCAGTGCGCAACGACCCGGCGCTGGCGGGTTTGCGCATCGTGCTCGTGACCTCGCTGCATTCGACCGACGAGCTGTCGCGGGCGCGCGAGGCCGGCATCAGCGCCTACCTCTCCAAGCCGGTGCGCCGCCACGAGCTCTACCGCGCGCTGGCGCAGGCGGTCAGCGGCATCGCCACCGATCAGGCGCCGGTCAGCAGCGCCGGCTCCGCGTTGCGCCTGAATTGCCGCGTGCTGATGGCCGAGGACAACGGTGTCAACCAGTTCGTCGCCCGCAACATGCTGAAGTCGCTCGGTTGCGAGTTCGACATCGTGCCCAACGGTCAGGAAGCGCTGGCGGCGGCGCAGCGCAACGGCTACGACATCGTGCTGATGGACTGCCAGATGCCGGTCATGGACGGCTACGAGGCCACCCGTCAGATCCGGATCTGGGAAGAGGCGAGCGGGCAGACGCAGCGCTTGCCGATCGTCGCGCTGACGGCCAACGCGCTGGTCGGCGACGCCGACGTTTGCATCGCGGCCGGCATGGACGGCCACCTGGCCAAGCCCTACACACGCAACCAGCTCGGCGCCTTGATGGCGCGCTGGCTGCCGGCGCAGCTCGTCGAAGGCTCGGTCGATGCGCCGCGCACGCAGCCGGCGCCGCTGGTGGCGGCCGCGGAGCCGGCTGGCGTTGTCGGTGCGCTCGACGTCAAGGCGCTGGCCGGCATCCGCGAACTCGACGACGGCGAGGGCGCGATCCTGGCCGAAGTCATCGGCATCTTTTTCGACGAGACGCCGCGCCACCTCGATGGTCTGCGCAACGCTGTCAACGCCAGGGACGCCGCTGAGTTGGCGCGCGTGGCCCATGCCTTCAAGTCGGCCAGCGGCAACGTCGGCGCGGCGATCGTCGTCAAGCTGTGTCGTGAGTTGGAGCGCGTCGGCCGCAGCGGCGAGCTGGCCGATGCGCCGCCGTTGCTGCGCGAGATCGAGCAGCAAATCGAAGTTGTGCGTCCGCTGCTCAAGGCCGAGATGGAAATGACAACCCCCAAGCTTGCTGCGCTCGCGGCCCCCCGAGGGGGCGCTCAGCCGCCTTCGGGCGGCCGGGCGGCGTCTGAGGTACCTGCATGAACACCGACCGACACCGCGTTCTGATCGTCGATGACGACGCCGGCGGACGCCGCCTGACACGGGCCACGCTGACGCGCGCCGGCTTCGAGACCAGCGAAGCGGCCGACGGCGCGCAGGCGCTGGAGATGATGCGCGAGCTGCTGCCCGACCTGGTGCTGATGGATGTCAGCATGCCGGTCATGGACGGCTTCACCTGCTGCGCCGAGCTGCGCAAGCTGCCGGGCGGACAGCGCGTGCCGGTGGTGATGATGAC
>JANMHY010000296.1:0-2398 GCA_031375525.1 Burkholderiales bacterium | reverse complement strand
GGCAGATGCTGATGGCTGGCGCTGATGAGCTGAAAGTCCACCGGGATGACCTCTTCGGTGCCCAGTGGTGTGACGTGGCGCTCGTCGAGCACACGCAGCAGCCGAGCCTGCAACTCGAGCGGCATGTCGGCAATCTCGTCGAGGAACAGCGTACCGCCATCGGCTTGAAGAATCTTGCCGCGGCGGCCCGAGCGCACGGCGCCGGTGAAGGCGCCGGCGCGGTAGCCGAAGAGCTCGGACTCGATCAGCGTTTCCGGCAGGCTGGCGCAGTTGACGGCGACGAACGCGCCGCCGGCATGCGGGCTGGCCTCATGCACCGCGCGCGCAAAGACTTCCTTGCCCGAGCCGGTTTCGCCGCACAGCAGCACCGGCGTGCGCCGCGCGATGACGCGGCGCGCGGTGTCGAGGTGGGCCACCAGGCGAGGGTCGTCAAAGGTGACGGCGGACTCTGCCGCCTGCGACGGCGCGGCACGGCGCGCCGGCGCGCGCGCGGGCACGATCGACAGCGGCGGCGTGGCTGCATGGGCCACCGCGTTGGGCACCACGGCACCCTGTGCCGCCGGCCGCCGCATCACCGCAAAAAAGCGCAGCGCCGCGTTGGCGCGGTAGGTCACGACCGGGTGGAACGACGACGAGCTGCTGCGCTCCAACATGTCTTCGAGCGAGGTCTGGAACAGGTCTTCGATGCGCCGCGAGCGCACCTCGTCCATCGACTGCATGCCGAGCTGGAAGAGCGCGCTGCGATTCGCGGCGAGGATGCGGCCGTCGTCATCGACGGCGAGCTTGCCCTCGTGCAGCGTATAGACGAACTCGGGCCGGCTGTGAAAGTGCAGCGGGTGCGCGTTGCGAAAGCGCTGGTCGATGAAGCGGTTTTCGATCATGCGCGCCGTCATGCCGAGCAGCACCAGCAGGTGCTGCTGCATCAGGCCCGAGCGGCTGGTGACGTCGAGCACCGCGGCGATCTCGCCCGACGGGTCGAACACCGGCACCGCCGAGCAGGTGAGCTGTGTGAACTGGGTGAAAAAATGATCGTCGCGCTGCACGGTGACCGGCCCGGCCGCGGCCAGGCAGGTGCCCATGCCGTTGGTGCCGGCCTCGGTTTCGCTCCAGACGCCGCCGACGCGCAAGCCGAGCGGGCCGACCTGCGACGCGAACTCGGGCGACGAGACCATGTGCACGATGACGCCGTTGGTGTCGGTGAGCACGACCGCCGATTCGGCGTCGCCCAACTGCTGGTACAGCGTCGTCATTTCGTAGCGCGCGCAGGCGATGACGTCGGCACAACGCGCGCGGTGCTCTTCCAGCTCGACACGGGCCAGGAACGACGGCACGCCCGGCTTGTCGGGGTGCAACTGGTAGTCGTTCAAGCAGCGCCGCCAGGACTGGGCGACGACGTCCTTGGCCGGCTCGTGCAGGCCGCCGCGCACCACCTCGAGGACGCGGTCGGTGTGGCGGTGGCTGTCGTGCAGGGTCAATGACATGGAATCCTTGCTGGCAACGCCGTGCTGACGGTCGGCTGACGCGGTAGCGATCCTGCGCCCCATCGCGCCCGAGCGCACCGGGTGAAACACGGTTGACGATGGCACGACAGGCCTGCATCTTGCAACTGATCGTGACTGGCCGCAGCGCCAGAAGGGAAAACACTTGATTTCGAACAAACTTCAGACGCTGGCGCCCGCAGCCACGGCCGAGCCGATGGACCTGATCTTCATCGAGGGCCTGACTGGGCAGACGGTGATCGGCATCCACGACAGCGAGCTGCACCGGCCGCAGCCGCTGGTGATCGACGTCCATGCCGGCGTGCCGCACGCCCGCGCCTGCGACACGGATCGCATCGGCGACACGATCGACTACAGCGTCGTCCGCGAGCGCCTACAGCGCCTGCTGGCCGAACACCGGCTGACGCTGCTCGAAGCCTTTGCCGAGGCTGTGGCCGACATCCTGCTCGGCGAATTCGGCGCGGCCTGGGTGCGCGTCAAGGTCGTCAAGCCGAACAAGTTCGACGACGTGGCGGCGGTGGGGGTGCAGATCGAACGGCGAGCTGCCCCGACCCGGCCACAAAGCCACGCCACCGTGCTGCACCTGATCGGCAGCGGCATGGTCCCCGGCCACGACTGACAAAAAAGAGCCAGCCAGTTCCCCGGCTGGCTCTTGTGAAGCAACGTCCCGCCAAGGACGCCGCTGCTCCTGAACTTATTTGGCCGCGAACGGGTGTGCCATCGAGCCCTTGGTGGCCACCACTTCCGCGGCGGTCGGTGAGCCGGCGACGGCGCGCTTGATCGACTCCTTGACCGCCTGGTAGTTGTAATCCTGGATCTTCTTGTCGTCGGTGGCCAGCCAGTGGATGAAGACGCCGACGCAGATGAACAGGTTGTCGGCCTCGCCGGCCGGGATGGTG
>JANMHY010000268.1:0-5472 GCA_031375525.1 Burkholderiales bacterium | reverse complement strand
ACGTAGAGCGATTGCAGGTCGTTGCTGGCGACGACGATGACCTTCTGGCACATGTCGCGCGCGATCGGCAGGCCGAAGCCGCCGCAGACCACGTCGCCCAGGAAGTCGAGCAGCACGAAGTCGAAGCCCCAGTCGTGGAAGCCCAATTTTTCGAGCGTCTCGAAGCCGTGGATGATGCCGCGCCCGCCGCAGCCGCGGCCGACCTCGGGGCCGCCGAGTTCCATCGCATAGACGCCGTCGCGCTTGAAGCAAACGTCGCCGATCTGCACCGGGTCACCGGCGAGTTTTTTCTTGCTGCTGGTCTCGATGATCGTCGGGCAGGCCTTGCCGCCGAACAGAAGGCTGGTGGTGTCGCTCTTCGGATCGCAGCCGATCAGCAAGACCTTCTTGCCCTGCTGCGCCATCATGTAGGACAGGTTGGCGAGAGTAAAACTCTTGCCGATGCCGCCCTTGCCGTAGATGGCGATGATCTGCGTGGTCTTGGCCGCCGGCGACGTCATGTGCACCGGATCGGGCTCGATGGCGGCTTCGGCGCGCAGTTGCTCGCGCTGGATGAACTGCACGGTGGACGTGGTGGTCATGCGTTGCCTCTCCAATCGAGAACCATCTTCAAACACGCCGTGTCGCCGAACGCAGTGCGGTACGCGCGCTCGGCATCGGTGGCGTGCTCGTGGTGTGTGATCAAACCGTCGAGCGGCAGGAAGCCACTTTCAGCGAGTTCGCGCACGGCCAGCATGTCGGCCGGCTTCCACTCGGCCGCCGCGCGGATCTGCGCTTCGCGCATGAAGGCCGGCGGGAAAGAGAACGACAGCGGCTGGCTGTAGAAACCGGCCAGCACGACCTCGCCGCCGGGCGCCAGGCGCGAGATCAAGCGGTCGAGGATCTGCGAATCGCCGCTCACGTCGTAGATCGACTTGTAGTTCTTGCGCTCGTCGTCGTCCGGGTGGATCACGCTGTAGCCGTCGGCGCCGCCGCGGCGCTCGGTGCAGGTCTCCCACACCGTCGGCGCCGGGTAGTCGGCCAGCACCGTCATGCGCGCCAGCAGGCGGCCGAGCACGCCATGGCCGACGATCAGATCCGGCGGCACGATCGGGTCGCGCTGGCCGCCGCCGGCCACAGCGTGGTACGCGGTGGCAGCAAGTGCGAGCAGCACGGCGCTCTCACCAAGCTCTTCGCTGATCGAGATCGCGCGCGCGCCGGGCACGACGAGGCGCGAGGCCGAAGCGCCGAACAGGCCGCGCACGTCGCCGAAGCAGCGCGCGCCGGGCACGAAGACACGCTCGCCGACCTGGTGACCGGAAGGTGGGCCCGCTTCACGCACGCGGCCGACCGATTCGTAGCCCGGCACGAGCGGGTAGCCCATGCCGGGGAAGACCGGCATGGCGCCGGTGTAGAGCAGTTTCTCCGTGCCGGTGGAGATGCCGCTCCACTCGACATCGACGATCACGTCGTCGTCATGCGGTTCGGCCAGATCGAGGTCGTGCAAGCCGAGCTGCTCGGGCTTTTCGAGCACGACGGCCCGGGTGCTGTTGTGCTGGTTCATGGACGCGCCTCCAGGCACACGCGAAGTGCGAGCTTCAGGAACTTGCGCGGTGCGCAAGTGCCAATGACGGGATGTAGAACAACCATGCTGCGTCTGCTTTCGGTGTGTGTCACTCTATGCTTACTTCATGTTGTGTCAAGCGGCATTTACACTTGTGGCCGGAATGCTGCTCAGAAGAGGCCCGAGGCCTTTTTCAGATCGCCTTGGCGAGGAGCAAACCGGCCTGCAGCGGCAGCGCGGTGGGCCGCTGGCGCACCTGGCCGAAACCGGCTTGCGCCAGCAGCACCGTCAGGTCGGCCGCGCTGCGTGAGCGCCCACTGCCCATGGCGAGCAGGTACATGCCGAAGTAAGCCGCGCCCATCGGCTCGGCGCCGGCCGCACCGGCCATCGGCTCAGCAAGCAGCAGCGTGCCGCCCGCGGGCAAGGCACGGCGCGCGGCGCGCAGGATGGCCAGCGCGGGTTCGTCGTCGTGGTCGTAGATGACGCGCACGAGCGAGACGATGTCGGCGCCTGCGGGTAACGCATCGCGGTGGAAGTCGCCGCCGAAGGCTTGCGCGCGGTCGGCCAGACCCAGGCGCGCGAAGCGCGTGCGTGCGGCGTCGGCCACCGCAGGCAGGTCGAACACCATGGCCTGCAAGCGCGGCGAGCGCTCGAGCGCGGCGGCCGCGAACACGCCCTCGCCGCCGCCGAGGTCGAGCAGCTTCTTGTGATGGCGGCCGATCGGGTAGGCATCGAGCACCTGGCCGGCAACGAGCGGCTGCGACGCCGACATCAGCGCCGAGTACGGTGCGGTGCGCGCATCGGGCAACGCGCCCGGCGCGCGGTCGCTGGTGTGGCCACCGGCGTAGGCCCAGTACTGCGCCAGCTCTCCCGTGCCGCGGCCGCTGCGCAACAGCGCCATCGGGTCGGCCAGATCGGCATAGAGCGCGCGGTGGTGCTCGACCATCGCCGTCACCGCCTCGTTGCCGACCATCGCTGCGCCGAGCGGGCCCAGACCGTAGCGCGTGCGCTGCTGCTCATCGACGCCACGCGCCTGCGTCAGGCCGAGCGACGCCGCCGCTTCGAGCAAGCGCTCGGCCGAGAGCAGCGGCAGCTTCGACTGCGTGGCCAGTTGCTCGGCTGTCAGCGGCGCTTCGGCCAGGCGGTCGAACAGCTTCAGCTCGACACAGGCGAACAGCCACTGCGAATAGACGAAGCCGGCGACGAGATCGAACAGCTCGCGCGCGCGCTGCCGCGCGATCGGCCGCGTGCCGGCAAAGCGGCTCGCGGCTTCACGAAAACGCGGGCTCGTCAGCAGGCGGTCGCGCTGCGCGAACCAGCGCTCGCGCAGCGTTGCGTTGGCAAGCGTCACGAGAAATCTCCTTCACCGCAGAGGCGCAGAGAGCGCAGAGGTCCGCAGAGGAATTCATTTGGCAATCCTCTGCGAACCTCCGCGTCCTCTGCGCCTCTGCGGTGATTGAAACTCATGCCACGGCCTGCGCCCGCACCGTCGGCGGCAGCAGCCGCTCGGCTTCGGCATTGAGCAGCGCCCGCAACGCCTTCGCGCCCGGCCCATCGGGCACCGATTGCCCGGCGTGATCGACCAACTGCTCGAAGTGCGCCAACGCCCCCGCCAAACCAAACTCATGCACCGCGCTCGGCCGGCCGAGCGTGCGGTCCTTGTTCGCCGGCTTGCCGAGCGTGTCTTCATCGCAGGCGGCATCGCGGATGTCGTCGGCCACCTGATAGGCCTCGCCGAGACGCTCGCCGAAACTGCGCCAGACATTCGGGTCGCCGCCGGCGGCAAGCGCACCGAGTTCGGTGGCCGCAGCAAACAACGAGCCCGTCTTGGCGCGGTGGTAGTCCGGCAGCGCGGCCCAGTCTTCGCACTCCCAGGCCTGCCCGGCAACGATGCCGTTGGGCATGCCGACGCGCTGCGCCAGCACGGCCAGCATGCGCGGCAGGCGCAGCGGGTGGTGCATGGCGCCCAGCGCCAGCGTTTCGAAGGCGGTGACGATCAGCGCATCGCCCGCCAGCACCGCGCAGCGCTCGCCGTAGGCGACGTGCACCGAGGCCCGGCCGCGGCGCGTGGCCGCATCGTCGAAGCACGGCAGGTCGTCGTGCACGAGCGAGGCGCAATGCAGCAGCTCGATCGCCGCGCCGGCCGCATCGGCCAGCGCCGGGTCGCCGTCGCCGCAGGCCGCCGACACCGCCAGGCACAGGTGCGGCCGGATGCGCGCGCCCCCGGGCCAGACGGCGTGGCGGATGGCCGTCGCCAACCTGGGCGGCGCGCCGCGCGCCTCGCCTCGCGCCACGGCGCCGTTGAGTGCCTGATCGATCCGAGCCTTGGCCTGCTGCATTGCGCGCCCCCGGTTGCCTGGACGTGCCCCGCGAAGGGCGGTGTGGCAACAGCCAGCGTCAACCCAGCTTGTCACCAAAATGTGTAATTCAGTATAGACACTGATCCGAAACAGCGTCAATCTCTGATCGCCCTGGAGCAACAGCGCCGCGGCAAGAGAATCACCGCGGTTGCTTCGTCAGCGCTGCCCTAAACGGCCGCAGCGGCTTTCGGTGCGCGCGCCGGCGCTTGCCACGCCGCCCACAGCGGAGCGAGCACCGCGCCCGCATCTTCTTCATGCGCGAGGTGCCCGAGCCGCGGCAGCACGATGCAGCGCGACGACGCGTCGCCGATCGCCTGCGCCACGCGCTGCGAATGCGAGGCCGGCAGCGTGCGGTCATCCGCGCCGGCAATCAGCAGCAGCGGCGCGCGCCATTGCGGCAGCGCGTCGGCCAGCGGCTGCAAGTCCCACGACGCCATCAGCCGCAGCGCGCCGGCGGCATGCGTGGCGTTGGCCATCAGGTGCGTGTAGCAACGCTCGCCTTCGGCGTCGATGCGCGAGCCGGTGCTGTCGAGCAGGCGCCGGGCCACGCTCGGCAGACGGGCCATGGCCGCGAAGGTCGGCGGCACGAAGGGGTTGACCGTCAACAGCCGCGCCAGCGGCAGGAACATGCGGCCGACCGGGCCTTGCAGCGGCAGGATCGCGCCGTTGATCGAGACGGTGAGTGCGGGTGCGGCCGCGCCGTCGATCACCATGCGCATCGCCATCGCCGCGCCGGCCGAGTGGCCGATGACGAGCGCCGGCCGGATCTGCATCGCGCCGAGCAATTCGCCGACAGCCTGCGCCACCGCCGGCAGCGTCAGCGCCTGTTGCGCTGGCGTGCGCGTGAAGCCGTGGCCCGGCAGATCGGGCGCGACGACATGAAAGTGCGGCGCCAGCAGCGGCGCGACATGCCGCCAGGTGTGCGTGGCCGCGCCGGTGCCGTGCAGCAGCAACGCCACGGGGGCGTCGCTGTCTTTGTGCGGCCATTGCTGCACATGCCAGCGCAGCGCTGCGGCGTTGACGGTGCCGCTGTGTGCGGCGTGCGGCCACCACGAAGGAACGACGGCCGGCTCAACCATTGCCGCGTTCGTGCTTGACGGCCTGCGAGAGAGCTCGTGCCTGCGCATACGGCAAGGCAATGCAGCGCGCACCGAGCGCGGCCGCGATCGCCTGCGCGGCCGCGCTCGGTTGCGGCGAGGTGTCGATCAGCAGTACCGCGGTCGCCGATTGCGCGAAGGCACGCGCGGCGCTGAGCGCATCGCGCGCCGCCGCTTCGCGGCCCGGCGTGCCGTCGCGCGCGATGTTGGCGCGGCCGTCGGTCAGCAGCACCACCAGCGGCGTCGCGCCGCCGCGACGCACCGCAGCGGCCATCGCCTGCACGGCGTCGATGCCCGCGGCCAGCGGCGTGCCGCCGCCGCCGGGCAGGCCGGCGAGCTGTCGCTTGGCGCGCTCCAGCGAGCGCGTCGGCGCCAGCAGCACCTGCGCAGCCGTGCCGCGAAAACCGATCCCGGCCACGCGGTCGCGGCGCGCGTAGCAATCGGCGAGCAAGAGTTCGACCGCCCCCTTGGC
>JANMHY010000267.1:0-3657 GCA_031375525.1 Burkholderiales bacterium | reverse complement strand
GGTGTTCTTGAGCGCGTGGCCGAAGTGCACCGCGCGGTCGGTGAGGCCGCGTGCACGGGCGAACTTGATGTAATCGGTGCGCAGCACCTCGAGCATCTCGGCGCGCACCAGCCGCATAATCAACGTCATCTGGAAAAGGCCGAGCGTGATCGCCGGCAGGATCAGCGACTTGCGGCCTGTCGGCGTCAGGAATCCGGTCGACCACCAGCCGAGCTTGACCACATCGCCACGGCCGTAGCTCGGCAACCACCGCAGTTCCACCGCGAACAGGTAAATGAGGCCGATACCGATCAGGAAGGTCGGCAGCGAGACGCCGAGCAGCGAAAACGTCATCAGCGCCTGGGCCATGAAGTTGCCGCGCTTCAAGGCCGCATAGACGCCCATCGGAATGCCGAAGACCAGCGCCAGCAGCGCCGCGCCCAGGGCCAGTTCCAACGTCGCCGGAAAGCGCTCGACGATCAGCGACGAGACCTTGCGCCCCTGGCGCAGCGACAGGCCGAACTCGCCGCGCAGTGCGTTGCCGACGAAGGCCGCGAACTGCACCGGGAACGGTTTGTCGAGCCCCAAGTCGGCCCGCAGTTGCTGGCGTTGCTGCGGCGTCGCGTCCTGGCCGAGCAGATTGGTCACCGGGTCGCCGACATACTGGAACAGCATGAAGGCGATGAAGGCCACCGTCAGCATCACGATGACGGCTTGCGCGAGACGGCGAAGGATGAAGGCCAGCATGTTCGGTTAGGTCCGACCGCAAGCGCCGTGCCGCAGTGATCTTCAGTTCACCTTGACGGCGCGCATGTCGATGCGGTTGTCGGCACGATGGTACAGGTCGATGTTTTTCTTCATTGCCCACGGGATCACCTGGTTGTGCAGCGGGATGTGCGACACGTCCTGGTGCGACAGCACGAGCGCCTGCTCGATCAACTGGTTGCGCGTCTTCTGATCGACTTCGGCCTTGATGCGCTCGATCAGCGCATCCATTTGCGGGTTGCTGTAGCGGCCGACGTTGTAGTTGCCGTCGCCCTGCGCGCCGACAGTGCGCACGAGCGATTGCAGCGAGTACAGCGCGTCGAAGGTCGGCACGCCCCAGCCGAGCATGTAGATGCTGGCCTCGTAGCGCTGGATCATCGGGAAATAGGTCGACAGCGGCAACGTGCGTAGCTTGGCCTTGACGCCGATCTTGGCCCACATCGACGCCACGGCCTGACAGATCTCTTCGTCGCTGATGTAGCGGTTGTTCGGGCAGGCGAAATCGACCTCGAAGCCCTGCGCGTAGCCGGCTTCGGCGAGCAGCTTCTTCGCGCCTTCGGCGTCGTACGGCCAGCGCGCGTCGGCCTTCTTCGTCCAGCCGTTGACCTGCGGCGAGATCAGCGCGCCGGTAGGCTGCGACAGGCCGCGCATCGTCACGCGGGCGATGGTCTGGATGTCGATCGCCTGGTACAGCGCACGGCGTACGCGCAGGTCTTTCAGCGGGTTCTTGCCCTTGACGCTGCTGCCCGGCAGCTCGTCGCGGAACTGGTCCATGCCGAAGAAGATGGTGCGGTTCTCGGCGCCGTCGATGACCTTCAGGTCGGGCGCGGCGCGCAGCTTGGCCAAGTCGTTCGGCGACGGGTCGAGCACCATGTCCACTTCGCCCGACAACAGCGCGGCCACGCGCGTGGCTTCGGCCTTGATCGGCGTATAGACGATCTCGGTGACGTTGCCTTCGGCCTTGCCCCACCACGCCGGGTTCTTCACCAGCACCAGCTTCACGTCCTGCTCCCAGCTCTTGAGCATGAACGGGCCGGTGCCGTTGGCGTTGCGATGGGCGAAGTTTTCGTCCTTGGTCTTGATGTCCTTCGGTTCGAGCGACTTGTTCTTGTCCGCCCAGTCGCGGTCCATCATGCGCAGCTCGGTCATCTGCCGCAGCAGCACCGGGTTCGGGCCTTTGGTGAAGACGTCGATCGTGGTCTCATCGACCTTGACGATGCGGTCGATGCCTTGCGTATAGACGCCGTAGTTGGACGTCTTGCTCATCGCGCGCTCGAGCGAGAACTTGGCGTCGTCGGCGTTGAAGGCTGCACCGTCGTGGAACTTCACGTCTTGGCGCAGCGTGATCCGCACCTGGGTGGGGCTGACCTGTTTGTAGCCGGTGGCCAGCACCGGCTCCAACTCGAACTTCTTGTTGTAAGTGAACAGCGACTCGTACACCGAGGCGTGCACGCCGTTGCCCAGGGCGTTGTTCTGCGAGTGCACGTCCCAGGTCGGGATGTCAGCCGCGCTGGCCCACTTGAAGGTGGCAGCGTCGGCCAAGGGTGCAGCCGCGCCGAGCGCCGCAGCCAGGATCGAGGACAAGACAGTGCGCATTGACAACGGACTTTCGCGACGACAGTTTCGAGCGCTGCATCTTGCGCTGACCGCCGCGACATTGCCAACCGGGGAACCCCGGCCGCGGCGCTGTCAGCCCAGTGAGATGTCGCGGTAGCGCGTGGTCAACTGCGAACGTGTGTTGTCGCCGTCGGTCATCACGGCCACCGCCAGCAAGGGGCCGGGCGCTTCGCCGAAGGCAAGCCTGAAGTCGGCGCCGAGCGTTCGCCGGTAGCGCTTCCACTGACGCAGTGCGCCCGGCCCGGACTCGACGACGATCTTGCGCATGCGGTCGCTGCGCGGGTGCGTGACGACGCGCCCCACCGGCGACTGCGTGTCCCAGACATAGGCCAATGTGGCGAACGGCGGCGCCTCGCCGGTCAACGTGCGCGCCAGCTCCAACATCATCCGGTTGGGCGCCGACAGCCGCGCGTGGTCGCCACCGAACGCGAACAGCACGCGCGCCGCGGCATCGCAAGCATTGGCATCGGAAACGTCGCCGCCCTCGGGCAGCGCGTCGGCCCACCACGAGAACTCGACCTCGCGCAGCGCGTCGGATGGCTTTTGCAGGCGCTTGCGGTACATCGAGGCCGAGCCGTCGGCCCGCGCCACCAGCTCGCGCCCTTGCGGCGTCAGCTCCCAACGGTAGGTCGTGCGTCGCTTGCCGGGCAGCGGCACGTCGTGCCAGTCCTCGGCGATTGGCGGCGCGGGCGGCGGCGTCGTGCAGGCCGGCAACAAGGACGCCGTTGCGGCGCCGGCGAGCAGCGTTATCGCCTGGCGGCGCGGGGGGTCGATCGGTGTCATGACATGGAGAGGCGGGGCGTCAAAGAAAAGCCGCCCGGAGGCGGCCTTTGCGACAACAAGGGCGCATCAGAACCGATGACGGATGCCGAGCGCCAAGCTGTTCGAGTCGGTGCCGGCACTGGTCGTGAAGCCACCGAGGAAACCGGCCTGACCCGGCGCAGCCTGGGCCAGGTTCTTGTTGTTGAAGTGCGTCAGCACGGCGTTGAGGTCGGTGCGCTTGGAGAAGGCGTAGGTGAACGCGGCGCCGTACGACGCGGTGTCGGCGTTGAAGCTGCGCTTGTCGTCGAAGGTGCTGTAGGCCACGTAGAGCGTGTGCGGGCCGAGCGGCATCTTGTAGCCGATGTGCATCAGCTTGCCGTCCTGGCGCAAGGCGTTGGCGTAGGCCTGCTGCAATGTCGAAGCCGCCGCCACGCCGACCGCCGGCGCCAGGCTGGTCGCCAGCGTGGACACGCCGCTCGGGTTGTCGTCCTTGAAGTTCACGTACAAACCGCTCAGCGTGCCGGGGCCGAGTTG
>JANMHY010000217.1:0-3945 GCA_031375525.1 Burkholderiales bacterium | reverse complement strand
CGAGCTGCCGGTCGATGCCGCCGCGGCAATGGCTGCGATCAAGCAGGCCGCAGCGGCAACACCGGACAAGAAGCTCGTGCTCTCCGGCTTTCACGACACCAGCGGTGACCCGGCCAAAAACGCTGAGCTGGCGAAGAACCGCGCCAAGGCCGTGCGCGCCGCATTGCAAGCCGAAGGCATCACGCCTGAGCGCATTGCGTTGCGCCGGCCCGAATCGACGACCGGCGACGGCAGCAGCCAGGAAGCACGGCGCGTAGAAGTTCGCTTGGCGGATTGATCGACTGGCTCTTTCGGGCGATGCGCCGCTGACGCTGCCTGGCCACACTGACGGCTCTACTCACCGAAGAGCCGTCATCATGAAAATCACCCCCACCCACCTGCCCGGCCTGCGCGCCGCACTTGTTCGCCGTTTCACCGCCTGTATCGACGCGGTGTGGCGCATCCCGGCATGGCATGGCGTCAGCCTCGTCATGGCCTGCGCGGCTGCAGGCATGGTGATGCTGGCGCCAACGTCGCTGCAGGCGTGACCGCAACGCTTCGTCGCCAAGACGGCGTCGTTCGTCGCCACCGCGCGCGGCCGGTCGCAACCTGCTCGCGCGTCGTGACGCGCTTGCGCATCATGCGCGTCCATGTCCTCGGCCGTCCTCGCCCGACCCACGCTGCCAGCGCCGACGCTGCGGCCTGCGCCGGGCCGTGTTCGTCCGGAGTCCACGACGCGCCGCAGCGCGCAGAATTCAGCCTCGCCTGCCAGCCCCGCACGCAAGCCCTTGCTGAACTTTGCCCGCACCAAGATCCAGCCGCCGCGCGCACGGCCCGGGGCTTTGCTGCAGCGCCCGGCGTTGCAGCAGCGTCTGGTGCACGCCCTCGGCACCATGCCGCTGGTGCTGGTCTGCGCAACGGCCGGCTTCGGCAAGACTTCGGCGCTGACGCAGGCCATCGATCAGCTGCAGACCTCGCATGAGGGCACCGCCGTCGCCTGGGTCGGCTGCGACGAGGGCGACACACCGCTGCAACTCTTCAGCTGCCTGGTGGCAGCGCTCGAGCCGTTCGACCTGCCCTGGCGCGCCGCGCCCGAGTCGCTGATCTCTGCGGCGCTGTCGGGCACCGGCGACGAAGCGGCGCAACGCAAGGCGCTGCGGGCCAAGGTCACCGAGCTGATCAACCCGCTCGACGCCGCCGATGTGGCGCACGGCGTGATCGTGGTCGACGACCTGCACCGCATCGACCACCCTGCCGTCTTCCAGTTTCTCGACCTGCTGCTCGAACGCTTCACGCCGCGCTGGACGATGGCCATCGCCACGCGCCACGAGCCGCCGATCGCGCTGCCGCGCTACCGCGCCCGCGGCGAGATCGCCGAGTTCCGCCTCGACGATCTGCGCTTCGATGCCGCGCAGGCGCGCACGCTGGCGGCGCAGTCGGGCCTCGACAACGACGTGGCCGACGCGCTGTGCGAGCGCACGCAGGGCTGGCCGGCCGGGCTGCAGCTCTCGCTGCGCGTGCTGCGCGGCACGAACGCGACCGGTGGCGCCTACGGCGCCGGGGGCGCCACGCTGGCCGGCCACGCGGCACTGATCGACCGCCAGGTCTTCGACTTCCTGGCCACCGAGGTGCTCGATCGGTTGCCGCACGACCTGCGCGAGTTCCTGATCACGACCTCGGTGCTGCCCGAGCACACCGCCGCGCGTTGTGCTGCGCTGACCGGCGACACGCGCGCCGCCGAGCATCTCGACGCGATCGAACGCGCCGGCCTGTTCGTGACCACGCTGCCCGAGCCCGAGCCGACGCTGCGCCTGCACGACCTGTTGCGCGACGCGCTCGAACACCGCCTGCTGCGCGAACGCGCAGCCGACCTGCCGCAGTTGCTCGACCGCGCCGCGAAGAGCGAGCCGCAGGGCGTGCGCCGCCTCGGCTACTGGCTGCGCGCCGAGCGCTGGGACGAAGCCGCGCGCGAGCTGCACCTGCAAACCTACGACCTGCTCACCGCCAGCCAGACGGCCACCGTCGAGCGCTGGCTGGCACGCTTCCCCGAGCCGCTGCAGCTCAGCCAGCCCGACCTGCTGCTCGTGCGCACGCTGATCAGCTAGATGCACTGGCGCTGGCGCGACATGATCGCCGCCTCGCATGCCGCTGCCGAGCGTTTCGAGCAGATGGCCCGCCCGCTCGACGCGATGGCGGCGTGTGCGTATGGCGTGCTGGCCTTGCGCGGCGGCGGCCAGCGCGCGGCCAGCGACGCGCTGGCACAGCGCTTGAACCGCGAGGTAGATGCGCTGCTCGCCGAACGCGCGCCCGAGATGCGCGCCGGCAAACGCTGGGACGGCCACGAGCCCGGCATCATGGCCGCGCTGCTCGGCCGCGAGTCGGTTGTCTGGGCGGCCTTCGACGATGCGTGCCTCGACGACCTGGCCGAACCCACCGAGCGCTCGATCGACCTGCTCGACCATGCCGCCGGCGTCGCGCCCTTCTTCCAGATGCTGCCGCTGCCTGCCTACGTCGGCTTGCGCGGCATGCAGCCGGCGCTGGCGCGTTATGTGCGCAAGGCGCGCCAGCGGCTGACGGCCGACGACGCGCACCTGAACACGCTCGTCCAAGCCCTCGACGGCAGCCTGCGCGTCTGGGCCGGCGACGTGGCCGCGGGGCGCACGCTGCTGCGTGAGGCCGCCGCCGAAGTGCGCTGGCACGACTTCCCGCTGCGCAGCACCGACCACGTGTACCCGTTCCTGTGCATCGCCGACGTGCTGCTCGGCGATACGGCCGCGCTTGCCGAGGACGCGGCCGTGCTCGAACACACCTTGATGCGTGCGTCCGAGCTGCCCGACATCGGCCACCGCGTGGCCAGCGAGCTGTTCTTCGTCGGCCGCTGGCTCTACGCCGGCGGGCAGATCAAACCCGCACTGCGCCTGTGGCACCGCGTTGCCAACTGGGACGACCCGCGCACGCGCCCGTTGTGGCGGGTGCAGATGAGCGCGCTGCCGGCCTGTGTCGCATTGGCCGAAGGCCGGCTCGCCGACGCCGAACGCGGCTTCACGGCCGCCATCGAAACCCATGGCCCGCAGCTCGAGCTGCAAGGCCTGCTGACGGAGTTGCGCCTGCGCGGCGCCGATCTGCGCTTGCGTCTCGGCCGCATGGCGGGCGAGGCCGCAGAGTTGCTCGCGCCCGTGTTCGAACGCCACGCCAACGACGCCGACATCACGTCGGTGCTGCTCGTCGGCCCCGAGACGCTGCGCGCGCTTGCCCAGGCGCGTTGGGGCAGCGCGCTTTCAGCCGAGCGACTGGCCGTGTTGACACGCTGGGCGGAGCGCGCCGCCACGCTGCGCCCCGCGTCGCAGCCGGTTGCGGCGCTGCTCAGCTCCAACACCAGCCCGAGCAACACGCCGCACTCGGTGCTCTCGGAGCGCGAGGCCGAAGTGCTGGCGCGTCTGGCCGCCGGCGACAGCAACAAGCTGATCGCGCGCGCCTTCGACCTGTCGCCACACACCGTCAAGCGGCACGTCGCCAACATCCTCGACAAGCTCGACCTGCGCTCGCGCGGACAGGCTGCGGCCTGGTTCCACGAACAGCACGGGTAGAGTGCGGCGGTGCTCTACAGCGCCTTGCCCTTGCTCGACCATCCGCTGGCGGCGCTGCGCGAGATGCGCGCTGAAGATGTCGAGCCGATGTTCCGCATCCTCAGCCAACCCGCGGTGTTAGAGCACACGAGCTGGAACGTCACCGCGCCGAGCGACCTGCAGGCCTACGGCGCACAAGAGCGCAGCGCCGGCTCGATGACGCGCTTTGCGATCGTGCGGCGCGACGAAGGCTCGTTCATCGGCAGCGCCGGTTTTCACAGCGTCTCGCCGGCCAACCGCACCGCCGAAATCGCCTACGACCTCGCACCCGAAGTCTGGGGCCACGGCATCGCACGCGCGGCCTGCGAAGCGTTGACGAGTTGGGCCTTCGAACACGTGG
>JANMHY010000209.1:0-4023 GCA_031375525.1 Burkholderiales bacterium | reverse complement strand
GGAAGCGCGCCAACAAATGGGGCGCCTCGCTGGGCATGATTGCCGGTCTGGGCACGACGTTCTACTACATGGCGACGACGCAGCCGTGGCTGCGCGGCGTCTTCGGCGTGACCTCGCCGGTCGAGCTGTGGTGGGGCATCTCACCGATCTCGGCCGGCGTGTTCGGAGTGCCGGTGGGCATTGCGGTGATCCTCATCGTCAGCCTGTTGACGCCGGCGCCGAGCCGCGAGACGCAAGAGCTGGTCGAGCATGTGCGCTATCCGGACCTGAAGTTGGGCAAAGCTTGATCGAGGCTTGAGTCGCCGCTTCTCGAGGGCCCCGCAAGGGGCCCTTGTTCTTTATGCTTGGGAAGATGAAGAAGGCCTCCTTCTCGTCGTCACCGAAGCGAAAGCCTTCCGGCCTGCACATCGCCTTGGCCGACCGCATCGTGCTGCTCGATGCCGCGCAATGGCAGGCTGCCACGAGCGGCGCGTCGTGGTTCTTCAGCCGCGACTACCTGTCAATGTTGGAAGGCGTGCTGCCCGCGGCCATCGAGCCGCGCTATGCGCTGATCGGCAATGCGGCCGGACCGGTCGCTGCCGTGGTGCTGCAATGGGCGCTGCTCGAAGGCCGCAACCTGCGCCCGCGCGCCGCGTCGAGCGGCGATGACGACAACGACGACGACGAAGAGGCCAGCCCGCTGCGCCGCCTGTTCGGCGCCGTGGCGCGGCGCGGCGCCGATGCGCTGGCCAGCCAGGTGCGCGAGCGCGTGCTGGTCTGCGGCAACCTGCTGACCTACGGCCAGCATGCGGTGGCGCTCGCACCGGGCGCCGACGCCACACTCGCTTGGAGCGGTGTGGCCGAAGTCATCTACCGCCTGCGCCGCGCCGAAAAACTCGCCGGCCAACCCGGCTTCGTCGTCGTCAAGGACTTGCCCGCAGGCGCTGCCGACGGCGTGGCGCTGCTGTCACGCGTCGGCTACCGCGAGGCCGACACCGAGCCGAACATGGTGCTCGCGCTCGATCCAAAGTGGAAGCATCACGGCGACTACCTGGCCAGCCTGGCGTCGAAGTACCGCGGCAACGTCAAGAACCGCGTGCTGGCGCCGATCGATGCCGCGGGCTTTTCAGTGCGGCGCTTCGAGCCCGACGCCGAGCTGGGCGCGCGCATGCACGCGCTGTACCTGCAAGTGCACGAGCGCGCGGCGCTGCGGCCGTTCACGCTGCATGCCGGCTACTTCAGCGCGCTCGCGCGCGCCGCCGGGCCGCGTCTGCGCTGCAGCGGCATATTCGGCGGCGACGACAGCACGCTGCTCGGCTTCATCTGCACGTTGGACGACGGTGTGCAGGCGCTGGCGTACCACATCGGCTTCGACCGCGACGCTGCCAAGACGCAGCCGCTGTACCTGCGCCTGCTGCACGCCAGCATCGACGACGCGATTGCGATGGGCGCGCGCGAACTCTCGTTCGGCCGCACCGCGCTCGAACCGAAGTCGCGCCTGGGCGCCACCGCGCGGCCGACCGCCGTCTGGGTGCGCCATCGCCAGCCGATGATGAACCGGCTCGTGCAGCCGCTGCTGGGTCTGGCGCATCCGGACGAAGCGCCCGACGTGCACCCGTTCAAGCAGGGCAGTTGAGCTTGCGGCGCGCCTGTGCGCCGACAGTCACGCGTTGGCGAGAAAGTCGCGCAAGGCCTCGGCCACGCGCTGCGGCTGATCGTGGTGCAGCATGTGGCCGCAGTCGTCGAGCGTGACGCGCGTGACGTTGCGCACCACCGCCAGGCGCGATTCGAAATCGGCGCGCGGGTAGCGGTCGCCCCACCACTGCGTCATGTCGGTGTTGGCGCCTTCGAGCCAGAGCAGCGGCGCGCTAATAGCCTGCCACGTCGCCAGCACTTCATCGACGCGGTACAGCACCGGGTTGGCGCGCTTGTGCGCGGGGTCGGCGCGCAGGTGCCACGCGCCGTCGCTGCGCAACTCGCCCCACTGCGTGGCCAGCCACGCCGCCTTGTCGGCCGACAGGCGTGGGTTGTTCTTCACGAGCCGCGCTGCAACCGCCTGCGCATCGGCATAAGGCGCCAGGCGTTGCGGCGTCTTCAACTCGTCGAGCCACTGCAGCAGGCGCTTGCCCGCCTGCAGCGGCTTCGTCGCCGGCATGCCGAAGCCTTCGAGGTTGATCAGCTTTCGCATGCGCTCGGGCCGCACGCCGGCGTAGCTCATGACGACGTTGCCGCCCATGCTGTGGCCGAGCAGGTCGAACGGCATGCCGGGCGAGAGCTCATCGCCGATGGCATCGAGGTCGCCGAGGTAGTCGGGGAACCAGTAGCTGTCGGTGGCCTCGGGCATGGTGCTGGCGCCGAAGCCGCGCCAGTCAGGCGCGACGATGCAGCGCGCATCGCCTTCGAGTGCGGCCAGCGCATCGACGACGAACTGGAACGACGCGCCGATGTCCATCCAGCCATGCGTCATCAGCAGCAACGGCCGCTCGGCGGTGGCCGATGCGAGCTCGCCCCAGACGAGGCAGTGGTAGTCGAGTCCGCGCACGCGCAGGCGTTGCGATGTCGCTTGGCGGCGCGGCCGATACACCGTTGATTCACTCATGCCACGATTAGGCCACGCGGGCAGAATCGCTGCATGAAGCACGCACACCACATCCGCCCGGCAGCGCCGCGCGACGTGCCGGCCATCGTCGGCCTGATCCACGAGTTGGCAGACTTCGAGAACCTCTCGCACCTGTGTCAGGTCAACGCCGAATCTCTGGCGCCGCACTTGTTCGGCCATCAGCCGAGCGATAGGCCGATCGTCGAATGCGTGATCGGCGAGGTGTCAGGCGTTGTCGTTGCCTTCGCCCTGTTCTTCCCCAACTTCTCGACCTTCCTCGCCAAGCCCGGCCTGTACCTCGAAGACTTGTACATCCAGCCGGCCCATCGCGGCAACGGCCTTGGCAAAGCGCTGCTCGAACACCTGGCGAGCGTGGCAGTCGAGCGCGGTTGCGGCCGCTTCGAGTGGTGCGTGCTCGACTGGAACGAACGCGCGATCCGTTTCTACGAAGGCATGGGTGCAACGGTCATGCCCGATTGGCGACTTTGCCGCATGACGGGCGAGCGGCTGGCGGCGTTTGCGAAATGTTAGGTCGCATGAACCGCCCGCAACTTGTTGCCGCTGCGCTGTGGTTGTTCTTGCTCGCAGACGGCGTGCGCCAGGGGCTCACCCTTGCGGACGAGCCGCTTTACCGCGGTTTCCAGTTCAACGGCTTCGGCTTGGTGGCGGTCTTGCTGCCGGTCGTGTTTTTTACGATTGCTCCGCTGTGGATGAAGGGCCACCCGTTTGACGCGAAACCAGTTCGTGAGTGGGTTAACACCAAGTACGGGTTGGAAACGTATGAGTCGTACACGCGCGCCATTCGCCCTCTTGCACTGTTTGCAGCGGTTGGCTTTGTCATTGGTGCAACTGCAATCGCCAGCGCCGCGCTCAAGACAGGCGCTACACAGAGTGCGTTTGTACTGGGGGGCTTCTTTATTTCTTCGGGGATCGGCTTCATGGCCTGCCGTACTATTCTTCGCAAGCAAGGGAACACCATCGAGTGAGCACGCGGTTCAGCCACTGCCAGCGATTTGCGTGAGGCCGCGCGCTTCGACGACAGCCTGGCCGCTTTTCATGACGCACTGGCGGCGTACGAACGCAGTGGCCGTGCCGAGCAGACTCGCATCGCACGCTGGCAGATCGCCAACGTGCTGCGCTTGAAAGGCCAGCGCGCCGACGCGCTGGCGATGCAGCTTGCGCTCGAACGCGATGCCGCGCGGCCGGTGCGCCCGACCCGTACGTGTACAACGAGCTTGCGCTGTTGCACCGCGCGACGGGCGATGAGAAACAGGCGCTCGACGCCGAGGCGCGCGCAGCGAACTTGCTCAAGAAGTAGCCGTCAGCGCCGCAGCGCCGACCACACGACCACGGCCGCGCAGGCCAGCCAGGCGTAGGCGATCAGCAGCAGCGGGCCGAGAGTCGAATAGAGCACGCGGTCGCTCTCGTGCCATGAGATCGCTTCG
>JANMHY010000173.1:0-1701 GCA_031375525.1 Burkholderiales bacterium | reverse complement strand
CCTGCATCGAAGCGATTGCCAAGCATGTGCCCGACGCCATCGTCGGCGCCGGCACGCTGCGCAGCGCCGACGACGTGCATGCGGCCCGGAAGGCCGGCTGCCAGTTCGGCGTCAGCCCCGGCTACACGAGCGAGATCGCGCAGACCTGCCGCGCGGTCGGGCTGCCGTTGCTGCCCGGTGTGGCCACAGCCAGCGAGGTCATGCAGGCCAACGCCGAAGGCTTCTCGTTCCTGAAGTTCTTTCCGGCGACCGCGGCCGGTGGCATCCCGATGTTGAAGGCGCTTGCCGGCCCGTTCCCCGATGTGGCGTTCTGTCCCACCGGCGGCATCACGGCCGAGACGGCGCCGCAGTTTCTCGCCTTGCCCAACGTCAAGGTCTGTGGCGGATCGTGGCTGACGCCGGCCGATGCAGTGAGCAGCGGCGATTGGTCGCGCATCACCGCCTTGGCAAAGGCGGCGAGCGCGTTGCGCTGACCACTGCCCCACCGTCGTTGCCGCCCGGCTTGTCTCATGCGGGCACGGCTTGCCGGTCACCCCATTGCAGCACCCGATGGTCGAAGCCTGCCGCCAAGGTGGGTTTCACGACCTCGAAGTACGGCGAGACGTCGAAGTCTCGCGGCACGAACAGGCTGTGATGGCGCACATGAAAAATTTCTTCTACGCACGCCGGGCACAGCGGGTCGTTTGCCGGGCGCTGCTCGATGCGCGGCAGGATCGGGTAGCGCACCGACTCGAAGGCCTGCGCCACCAGCGTCGAGCAGATGGCGCGCGTCGGGTCGCCGCTGCCCAGCGCCAGCAGCCTGCGCCGCCAGCGCAGCGGCACCGGCGGCGTCGGGAACAGGTAGCGCAGCAGGTCGAAGACGTTGCGCAGGTCGTAGCGGTGACCCAAGCGCGCGGCAGCGTGGTCGATGACGGCGGCGGCTTCGTCATCGGTCAGACCGACCGGCCGGCACACGCGCAGGTGCAGGCCGGCGAACTGGGCGAGCGGCACCGCGCGCACGCCTTCGGCGACATCGGCCTCGACCACCACGTGGCGCGCACCCGCGGCATCGCGCGTGCCGAGTCGGTCACCGACATACAGCGCCGCATGCGACCAGGTCGATTGCGTCAGGTACTTGACCGCCGTCGAAAAGCGCGAGGCGCCTTCGACCAGGATCACGTCGGCCGGACGCAGCAGGCCGGCCAACGCGCCCAGATCGCCGGGCGCCGAGGTGCCATGCACGTGACGCGGCTGCGCCAGGTAGCGGGCAAGTGCGCCACCCAGGGCGCGCGCTGGTGCGGCTACAGCGGAATCGGCATCCATGAGGTCCTTGGTCGGACCAGGCGCCGATTCATGACATCGCGCCGCGCGCTACTTCACCGCCACCGGTGAGCCGGCCGAGCCCGTGGCGCCGACGATCGGCATTGGGCTGTAGAGGTAGAGAAAGCGGTATGCCTTGTCGGCGGCGAGTCCGTCCAGGTCCATGTTCTCCTGGTTGACGATGCCGTGGCGCGTCAGCAGGTGAGCGTGGATGCAAAAGGCGCAGCCCGGGTCCTTGGCCGGGATGTTCTCCAGACCCCAGGTATCGCTGCCGACGACGCCGGCCTGCACCGTGTCACTCAACCAGCGCGCCACTTCCATGCCGATGCCGGGCTCGCCGCCGTTGAACTTGGCGTTGTCCTTGATCCAGTGCACGCCCCAGCCGGTGCGAAAGAAGATGCC
>JANMHY010000147.1:0-2673 GCA_031375525.1 Burkholderiales bacterium | reverse complement strand
GGCTGATGCGCAGGTTGGATTCACTCATGCGCCATTATTTGCCAACAGCGTGACTCTATCGGCCGAGCAGGCCACGCAGCTTCTGCTTGATCTTGTCCTCGGCCTTTTGCGCAGGCTCCGCCGCCGACGCGGCCGACGCCGATGGCTCGTCCGACTTGCCGAACAACTTCTCGGCGAGTTTTTCCTTCAACTTGTTCTCCACCGCGGCAGCGGCCACACCCGACCATTGCACTTTCCAGTCGATGGCGTCGAACGGCCCGCTCAATAGCACCGGCACCGTGACGCCGCGCAGCGCCGCCAGCTCGGCGCCGTCCTGTCCGCTGGCGGTGGAGGCCACGGTGGCGCGCGCGGTGTAGTCGATGCGGCCCTGGCCGATGTCGAAGCGGCCGTTGCCGCCGATGCGCAGGAACGGGCTTTTCAAGTCGAGATCGTCGCTGCGCGCGACGCCGCCTTCGATGCGCGCGCTGGCCGTCAGCTCGGAGAAGTCGGTCTTCTCGGCGCTGCTGGCCTTGCTGATCGCATCCTGCTTCATCGACAACGCGGCCTTGGCCTGGCGCAGCGTGCGCGCGAGGTTGACACCCTTGACCGCGCCGTCGCGCAGTTGCAGCGCCGCGGCGCCGGCGAGGTTGGCGCGCAGCGCGCCGAGGGTCGCGCCGCTGGTCGACAGGTCGGCGCTGACGCGGCCCGTGCCTTCGAGCAGGTCCTTGCCGGCCACGTCCTTCAACAGCGCGTTGGCATTGACGCCGTTGGCGACGAGCTTGACGTTGATGCGCTTGCTCTTGGCTTCGGCGATGCCGCTGGCATCGATGCTGCCGCCCCAGGCGTTGCCCGACAGGCGCGTCACGCGCAGCGTGCCGTTGTCGAGCGTGGCATCGAACTTGGCATCGGCCACGTCGTATTGACGAAACGTGAGCTGGCCGGCGCTGACGTTGAAGCGGCCGTTGACCGCCGCGAGGCCGTCGAGCGCCACCGGCATGTCGGCCGGTGCCGCGGGTACTGCCGCCGATGCGGCAGCCGCAGCACTCGGTGCGAGGACCTGGTTCAGATCGAGCCGGTCGAAGCGCGCCGTGGCCTGCACTGCGGGCACCGCGGCATTGAACGACGCGCTGCCGTTGGTCTCGAACTTGTTGTTGTTGAGCGCGCCTTGCAGCGCCCACTGCGCGCCGCGCGCGTCGGTGCCGGCATTGCCGCCGAGCGCGAGCACCAGCGGCTGCAAGCCCGGCTCGGTGATGTTGGCGCGCAGCTCCAGGCGTTCCAGCGTCGCCGCGCTGCGGGCGGGGCGCAGCAGCAGATTCGATTTCAACTGACCGTCGATCTTGCGCGGCCCGCTGCTGCCGTTCAACTTGAGCGCAAAGGCCGGCAGGCGCAGCGCCTCGAAGTTGCCACTCGGCGCGCCTGACTCGAAGCGCCCGGCCAGCGTGGTCTTGCCGTCGAGGTTGATGCGGCCGGAAAAACCGCTGCCCTTCAACTGCTCGCCGGCCACCGAGAGTTGCGGCCATTCGAGCGAAGCGCCGAAGCCGCCGTTGATCTGCTTGCCGGAGACGGCGAGCTTCAACGCTTCGAGTTCGAGCTTCTGCGCGCTCGGGCTGTATACCAGGCGCTGTGCGATCAGCGTCGAGGGCCCCAGCGTCAGGCCGGCCATCTTGGCATCGGTGAGGTTGACGTCGATCGGCCCGGCGGTCAGCGTGCTGCCGTCCCATGCCAGGTTGCCGGCCAGCGTGGCGTGCAGCGACTTCACGGCCTCACTGTCGCCGCCCACTTTCACCGTGGCATCGCGCAGCGTCGCGCTGCCATTGGCGGCGTCGAAGGTCAGCGCGGTCTTGCCGTCGAAAGTCAGGCGCAGCACCTGCGGCCGCTCCAGCGTCACCGTGGTGCGGAACTGCAGCGGCGTTTCCTGCCCGCTGACCAAGCGCCCGCTGGTGAAGCTGTCCATCGTCACAGTGCCGGTGATCTGCGCTTGTTCGTCGCGCAGCGCCAGGCTCGAATCGTCGATGCGCACCGAGCCGACTTCGAAGCGCATCGCCGGCCCGTTGGACGGGGCAGCCGCAGCGCCGCTCTTCGCGCCGATCAGGTCGTTGATGTTGCTCAGTCCCTGCGCGTTGCGCGTGATCAACGCACGCACGCCGCGCGCGCTGACGCTGTCCACGACGAGCTGGTTGCGCAGCAGCGGCAGCCATTGCAGCGACAGCGCCGCTTCGTCGATCGACGCGAACTCGTCGGCGCGACCGCGCTCGGACAGGCGCAGCTTCGACACCTTGACCGCCAGACGCGGCAACACCGACAGGTCCACCGGCCCGTCGATGGTCAGCGTGCGCTGGCGCTCGGTCTACATCCAGTCGATGGCGAACGACTTGTAATGCGTGGCGTCGAAGGTGGCGACGAAGTACATCGCCGCCAACAGCGCCAGCAGGAGCAGCGCTCCCAGCGCGAGCAAGGCCCGCTTGATCCAGAGATTCATGCCCGTATTGGAACGTGAAAGAACGTACAGGTTGCAACACCGTGCTCCCTAAAATGCAAATCAATGCAAGCCAATGACAACCTTTTTGACGTTTGCGTGCGCGGCGCCGGCATCGTCGGCCGCGCGCTGGCCTTGGCCTTGTCCCGCCAAGGCCTTGCCGTGGCCTTGCAAGCGCCGCCGCACCATGCGGCGCGCGAGGATGTGAGGGCCTACGC
>JANMHY010000135.1:0-1928 GCA_031375525.1 Burkholderiales bacterium | reverse complement strand
CCGCGCCGACCAGGCAGCGTGCGCCGATCACCGCACGATTGAGGACAACCGCCTGGATGCCGATCAACGCACCGTCGCCGACGGTGCAGCCATGCAGCATCGCCTGGTGGCCGATCGTCACGCCCTCGCCGATCGTCAGCGGGCAGCCCGGATCGGTGTGCATCACCGTGCCCTCCTGCACATTGCTGTTGGCGCCGATCGTGATCGGCTCGTTGTCGCCGCGCAGCACGGCGCCGAACCAGACATTCGCGCCGGGGCCGAGCACGACGCGGCCGATGATCACCGCGTTGTCGGCCACCCAGGCCGTGGGATCGATCTGCGGCGCGTGCTCGCCGAGGCGGTAGATGGGCATGTCGATCGGCAGTCCGGGCGTTGGTTTTCAGAGTGTAGCGACAGGCCCGGATTGGTCGCAGAATGGCGAGCATGAGCCCGCTCGAACAAGAACTGTCAACGCTGCACAAGCCCCTGCTGCGCTTTGCCAAGCTGCAGCTGCGCGACGAGGCCGCGGCCGAAGACGCCGTCTCGGCGACGCTGCTGGCCATTCTCGAAAAACCCGATGCTTTCCAGGGCGGCAGCTCGCTGCGCACCTACGCCACCGGCATCCTGAAGCACAAGGTTGTCGATCACATCCGCCGCTGCTCGCGCGAGGTGGCCATCGAGCCGCTGGACGAGCAATCGCTCGACGACGCCATCGAAGCCCTGTTCACGGAAGACGGCCACTGGCAGGACAAGCCGGCGGCCTGGGCCGAGCCCGAGCGCGCACTGGAGCAGACGCAGATGATGAAGGCGCTCGAGCGCTGCCTGGAGAAACTGCCGGCCCGCGTCGCTCGCGTCTTCATGATGCGCGAGTGGCTCGAGAAGGACACCAGCGAGGTCTGCGACGAACTCGGCATCACGGCCAACAACTGCCACGTGATGCTGTTTCGCGCGCGCATGCTGCTGCGCGGCTGCCTCGACACGAACTGGTTCCACCGGGCGCCGTCATGACCGTTGAGAAGCTGACCTGCAAAGACGTCGCACGCATCTTGAGCGACGGCCTCGACACCGAGATGGCGGCGGCCGAGCGTGCGCGGCTGCGTGTGCACATGGTGATCTGCGAAGCCTGCCGCAATGTCGAACAGCAGTTCGACCTGCTGCGCCGCCTGGTGCGCAAGAGCGGGCCGTCGGACGACGACAGCGGCGACGACAAGACGCGCTGAGTCGCCCGCGCTGCGCGCGCATTACAGGCGCGCCCGCAAAAAAACCGCTGCCGGCGATGAAAGAAACGCGGCCCTGTGCTGACGAACTGCCACACCGTTTCGTCACCGCAGAGGACAACGCACCATGTCATCGACCTACCGGCCCTTTGCAGGCCACCTCGCTCTCGTCACCGGCTCCACCAGCGGCATCGGCCTGGGCATCGCCGAGGTGCTCGCTGCGGCCGGCGCCAACATCGTGCTCAACGGCTTCGGCGCCGCCGCCGAGATCGAGGCCACGCGCGCCGAGCTCGGCGCGCGCAACGGCGTCGAGGTGCTCTACGACAGCGCCGACAAGTCGCGCCCGGAGGCCATCCAAGCCATGGTGCGCGGCCAGCGTGCCGCATCGATCGTCTGGCGCGCCCAGCGCAGATTGGCGAACTGGCTGGCAACGGAGATATCGCCGAGCCCGACCGTGTCTGACAGAAAGCCCTCGGCCGGCGCATGCCGTTCCAGTACGTCCATCACGTCAGGGATGTCGTCGGCCATGTGGCGGGCGATGGCCTCGAGATCGCGCGGGGCCTTGAAGATGCCCGGCAGCACCACCGATTTGGCGAACACACCCCAGATGAACACTTGCGCCATGCGCGTATCAGCAAATTCGTCGAGCCATCGGGAGCGGGCGCGATCGGCCGCCGACCCCGGCAGGATCGGTGGCGCGGGTCGAATGTCCTCAAGGTATTCGCAAATGAC
>JANMHY010000097.1:0-7697 GCA_031375525.1 Burkholderiales bacterium | reverse complement strand
TAGCCGCACGACGGCAGGATGCAGGCCAGTTCGATGTGGCGGTCGAAGTCGGTGCCGGCGGCGTGCACGCCGTGGTTGGCGAGGATGTCGTCACGGCGTTCGGCACGCGCGCGCCGCTCGGGGCCGACGCGCACCAGCGAGAAGTCCGACGTGCCGCCGCCGATGTCGGCGACGAGGACGATCTGCTCGCGCGTTGCACGCTGCTCGTAGTCGAGCGCGGCAGCGATCGGCTCGTACTGGAACTGCACCTCGGCAAAGCCGACCGCCCGCGCTGCGGACTCGAGCGCCGCCTGGGCCTTGGCATCGCGCGCCGGATCGTCATCGACGAAGAAGACGGGTCGGCCGAGCACGGCCCTCTCGATCGCATGGCCCACACGCACCTCGGCCTGTTGCTTCAACTGCCGCAGGTAGCCGGCCACCACGTCGAGGTAAGCGACCGAGTGGCCACCGCCGAGATCGGTGCGGCGCAGGGCGAGCGTCGAGCCGAGGATGCTCTTCATCGACCGCATCAGACGCCCTTCGGTGCCTTCGACATACGCCGCGATGGCCGCGCTGCCATACAGCCGCCGCGGCTCCTCGTACCGGGCCAGTCCTTCGACGGCATAGAACACGGCCGTCGGCATGGTCGGCCGGCCAGGTTCGAGTTCGAGCAGTTGCACGGCGCCGCCCGGCGCCTGAGGCAGCGGCACCGCGATGCCGGAATTCGACGTGCCGAAGTCGATCGCGCAGTACACGGCGTGTCAGTGCGCCTCGTCTTCGTCGGCACTTTTGTTCATCGTTGCAGTTTATGAACCCTTTGCACTTGTCTGCGAGCGGTTGGACTTGCCGCACTTACCCCGCAAAAGTAAAATATGCGGGGTAACTCTCCGACACACCTTGGCCACGCTTGCGTCCTACCCTCTCTACCGCCTGCACGAACTCTCGTTCCGGACACAGTACGCCGAACTCAAGGAACGCAGTCTCGCCGCGGGCGCGCTGCTGCCCGGAACACCCGGGCGCCTCGTCTTGCGCACCGGTACCGGCTACGGCTACTGGTACCGAGGCTATTACTCGGTGCCAGGGCAGGAACTCGAGGATCTCGTTTGCAAGGACGGCAATGACGATCTATTGCAAGCCGCCCGCGAGGGGATCGTGTTTGCCGACTGGATGGCGCGCCAGGTGCGTGATCTGCGCAAGCTCGGCTTCCAGGTCGCCGACAAGAGCGTGGCGCGGGTGCTGGTGGAACTGCACAACGCGGGCCTGTTCGCTGGTGGCCTGGTCATGGTTGGCACGCTCGCCTACATGGCTTGGCTCAATGAGTTGGGCGCGAGGTCGGTGATCGCCCGCACCCAAAACATCGACCTCGGGCGACGGCAAAAGTTGAAGCTGGCCGCGCCCACCTCGTTCTTTGACACGATCGCGGCAACGAAGCTGAAGTTTGTGCCAGTTCCCGGCATGCCGAGCAAGTCGCCATCGACATCGGTCAAGCGGCCGGGCGCCGATGGCCTGCGCGTCGATGTGTTGGCGCATGGGCCCTCGCTCGGCAAGTCAGTGCCGGTGCCCGAGCTGCAATGGCATGCACAGACGATTCCTTTCTACGATTACCTGCTGCGCGATGCGCGCCAAGCCGCCGTGCTCGCAGGGGGCCACTGCGTGCCTGTGATGTTGCCGGCGCCCGAACGGCTGGTCTGGCACAAGGTGTATGCGAGCACCGCGCGATCGAGCAACGCGGCCAAAGCGCAGAAGGACTTGCTGCAAGCCGCGACGCTGGCCGCGTTGCTGGTCGAGCAGGACGACGCTGTGTTGTCGGAATCGCTGGCCAAAGCGCCGCGTGAACTGAAGCAGGCCGCACGAGCACGGCTGCCGACACTCGAGAAACTCTTGGAAGCGCACCCGCAAGCCTTGGCGCAAGCGAAGGTGGCCCTTCGACAGCAATAGACCACCTCAGTGCGCCTTGTCCCAGTTCGGCCCGACACCGACCTCGGCCAGCAACGGCACGCTGAACTGCGCCACGCCGGCCATCAGCTTCGGCACTTCGGCGCGCACCCAATCGACTTCGGCGTCGGGCGCTTCGAACACCAGTTCGTCGTGGACCTGCATGATCACTGTCGTCGCCTTGCGCTCACGATCGATCGCATCCTGCACCGCGATCATCGCCAGCTTGATCAGATCGGCCGCCGTGCCCTGCATCGGCGCGTTGATCGCCTGGCGTTCGGCGCCGGCGCGGCGCGGGCCGCTGCCGCCTTTGATCTCGGGCAAATAGATGCGGCGGCCGAACCAGGTTTCGACATAGCCCTTCTGCGCTGCACTCTGCTTGGTCTCGTCCATGTAGCGCTTGACGCCGGCAAAGCGCGCGAAGTAGCGCTCGATGTAGTCCTTGGCCGCCTTCTGCTCGATGCCCAACGCCTGCGACAAACCGAAGGCGCCCATGCCGTAGATCAAGCCGAAGTTGATCGTCTTCGCGTAGCGCCGCTGCTCCGAGGTCACGCCGTCGAGCGGCGTGTTGAAGACTTCGCTGGCCGTCGCGCGGTGCACGTCGAGTCCTTGCGAGAACGCATGTGTCAAGCCTTCGTCGCCGCTGATGTGCGCCATGATGCGCAACTCGATTTGCGAGTAGTCGGCGCTGGCGATGACATGGCCCGGCGGCGCGATGAAGGCCTCGCGGATGCGGCGGCCTTCGGGTGTGCGGATGGGGATGTTCTGCAGGTTGGGATCGTTCGACGACAACCGCCCCGTCACCGCCACCGCCTGCGCATAGCTCGTGTGCACGCGGCCGGTGTCGGCATTGACCATCAGCGGCAGCTTGTCGGTGTAGGTGCCCTTCAGCTTCGAGAAGCTGCGGTGCTCGAGGATTTTGGCTGGCAGCGGGTAATCGGCCGCCAGCTCGGCCAGCACCTCCTCGTCGGTGGACGGCGCGCCGGTGGCGGTCTTCTTTTTCACCGGCAGGCCGAGCTTGGTGAACAGGATCTCGCCGATCTGCTTCGGGCTGCCCATGTTGAACGGCTGGCCTGCTATCGCGTACGCCTCCTGCTCTAGTGCCACCATGCGCTCGGCGAGCTGCTTGCTCTGCGCCGCCAGCAGCGCGCTGTCGATCAGCACGCCGTGGCGCTCGATGCGCAGCAGCAAGTCGCTCACCGGCATTTCGATGTTCTCGTAGATGAAGCGCTGTCTGGCATCGGCTTCGAGCTGTGGCCACAACACCTTGTGCACCGCCAGCGTCATCTCGCTGTCCTCGCCGGAGTACTCGGCGGCCTTGTCGACATCGACTTGCGAGAACGCAATCTGGTGCGCGCCCTTGCCGCACAAGTCTTCATAGCTCAAGCCCTTGCGGCCCAGATGCCGCTCGGCGAGTTTTTCCAGGCTGTGGTTCAGATGCGCTTCGAGCACATAGCTTTGCAGCAGCGTGTCGTGCACGAAGCCGCGCGCGGCGATGCCGTGGTTGGCGAGTACATGTTTGTCGTACTTGTTGTGCTGGCCGACCTTGTGCGCCTTGGCGTCTTCGAGCCAGGGCTTGAGTTGCGCCAGCACGGCATCGATCGGCAACTGTTGAGGTGCATCGGGGTAGTTGTGCATCAGCGGCACATAGGCCGCCTCGCCGGGTGTCACCGCGAACGACACGCCGACGATGCGCGCCTGCATTTCATCGAGCGAGGTGGTCTCGGTGTCGAAGGCGACCAGCGGCGCGGCCTCGATCTTGGCCAGCCAATGGTCGAGGCGGTCTTGGGTGAGGATGGTTTCGTAGCTGCGCGCCACCTCACTCCGTTCGGGCTCAACCCCAACCCGTTCGGGCTGAGCTTGTCGAAGCCCAGCCGTTGCGCCATCAGGCCCTTCGACAGGCTCAGGGCGAACGGATTCGGTTTCCAACTCCTTCTTGAACGCCTTGAACCCGAAGCGCGCGTAGAAGTCGATCAACGCGCTGCGATCGACGTCGGTCAGCGCCAGCGCATCGAGCGACGGCCAGCCCTTCACATGCCCGCTCAAGTCGCAATCGGTGGCCACGGTGACGAGCTTCCTGCCCAGCGGCAACCAATCGAGCGCCTTCTTCAAGTTGTCGCCGACCGCGCCGCCGATGCGGTCGGCCGCAGCGATCACACCGTCGAGCGAGTCGTGTTCCGCCAGCCACTTCACAGCGGTCTTCGGCCCCACCTTGTCCACGCCCGGCACGTTGTCCACCGTGTCGCCGACCAGGGCCAGGTAATCGACGATGCGCTCGGGCGGCACACCGAACTTGGCCTTCACGCCGTCGATGTCGAGCTGCTCGCCGCTCATCGTGTTGATCAGGCTGACGCGCTCATTGACCAGTTGCGCCAGGTCTTTGTCGCCGGTGGAGACGATGACGCGGTGACCGCTTTCGGCCGCACGTTTGGCCAGCGTGCCGATGGCGTCGTCGGCCTCGATGCCCGGCACTTCGAGCACGGGCCAGCCGAGCAGCTTGACCGCTTCGTGAATCGGCTCGATCTGCGTGCGCAAGTCGTCCGGCATCGGCGACCGGTTGGCCTTGTACTCGGGGTACCAGTCGTCGCGAAAGGTTTTGCCTTTGGCGTCGAAGACACAGGCCGCGTGCTCGGCGTTGTTGTCGGCGCGCAGCTTTTTCAGCATTGCAATGAAGCCGTGAATCGCGCCGGTGGGCACGCCGCCGGGGCCGGTGAGGTTGGGCATCGCGTGGTAGGCGCGGTAGAGATAACTCGAGCCATCGACCAACAGAAGCACGGGCAGTTCTTTGTCCATGTGGGCATTGTGCGACGGCTAGAATCGATCGCATGAAAGCCTTGTTCGCCGTCTTCGTGTTGATGCTCGGTGCTGATGCGTTCGCGCAGGTGAAAGAGGCTCCGGAGCCGAACGTGCAACGCACGGTGGTGCAAGACGACGGCGCGCGCATCGAAGAGCTGCGCGTGCGAGGCCAGGTGCAGCGCATCGTCGTCAAGCCGAAGAATGCTGCGGAGTACGAGGTTGTCGCACCGGCCGGTGGCCGCGATCCTTCGCAGAACCGCGCCAACCAGCAGGCCGGCGCCGGTGGTCAGCGGGTCTGGAACCTGCTGCGCTTCTGAATCAACACTGAGCTGTGGCCGTCTTCACCGAAGTCTCGCGCGACGAGGCCAGCGCGTTCGTCGGCCGCCTCTCGGTGGGCCGCCTGACCGGCCTGCGCGGCATCCAGGCCGGCATCGAGAACAGCAACTTCTTCGTCGATACGCTCGATGAGAAGGGCACGACGCGGCATTGGGTGCTGACGCTGTTCGAGCGCCTGACCTCCCTGCAACTGCCGTTCTATCTGGAGTTGATGCGCCACCTCGCGCAGCGCGGCATCCCGGTGCCGATGCCGCAGGCCGACGACAGCGGCGCGCTGCTGCACACGCTCAAAGGCAAACCCGCAGCGCTGGTCGATCGGCTGCCGGGCGGCCACCAGTTGGCGCCCGATGTCGATCACTGCGCGCAAGTCGGCGCGATGCTGGCGCGCATGCACGAGGCCGGACGCGACTTCGCGCTCTCGCAGCCCAACCTGCGCGGCCTGCCGTGGTGGGACGAGACGGTGCCGCTGGTGCTGCCGCATGTCAGCCCGGCGCAGCGCGAGTTGCTGCAGGTCGAGTTGGCGTTTCAGCACCAGGTGTCGTCGTCCGCGGCCTACCGCGCGCTGCCGCGCGGCCCGATCCACGCCGATCTGTTCCGCGACAACGTCATGTTCGAACCGGGCGGAGACTTGAACGATCGCGGCCACGAGCGCCTGTGCGGCTTCTTCGACTTCTACTTCGCCGGTGTCGATACCTTTCTGTTCGACATCGCTGTGTGCCTCAACGATTGGTGTATCGACCTTTCCAGCGGCGAGCTCGCCGAAGACCGCGCGCAGGCCTTCGTCAGCGCTTATAGCGACGTGCGCGCCCTCGAAGGCAACGAGCGCCGCCTGTTGCCGGCGCTGATGCGCGCCGCGGCGTTGCGCTTCTGGTTGTCGCGGCTGTGGGACTTCCACCTGCCGCGCGAAGCCGCGATCCTCAAGGCGCACGACCCGACGCATTTCGAACGCGTCTTGTGCGCCCGGATCGCATCGCCGTGGCACGGTTGAGCGCCGCACGGCCGCCCGAAGGCGCTCGCGCCCCCTCGGGGGGCCGGGCCGCAGGCCCTTGGGGGCGAGGTTCATGAGTTTGCGCATCGCCTCGGTACCCGCGCAGCGCGGCGTGGCCTGGGTGCGCGAGAGCTTTGCGCTCTTTCTGAAGAGCCCGTTCGGCTTCTCGTTGATGTTCATGCTGTTTCTGGTCGCCGCGTTGATCCTGATGGTCTTGCCCTTTGTCGGCGCACTGCTGTTGCTCGCCGCCATGCCGCTGTTGACGCTGGGGTTCGCCGCCGCCACGCGCGCAGCGCAGCGCGGCCAGGCCGTGCACGCGGGGTTGTTGTTCGAGCCTTTCAAAGGCGCAGGCGACGCACAACGCCGCAGCGCCTTGCTGCGGCTGTGCCTCCTGTACGCCGTCACCACTGCGCTGGTGATGCTGCTGGCGCAAGCCGTTGACGACGGTGGCTTTGAGCGCCTGCAGATCCTGTTCGCCGCCGAGCGCAGCGCAGACAACAAGGCGCAGATTGACGCCTTGCTCGCCGACCCGCGCCTGGCCGGCGGCATGCTCTTGCGAGTGACGCTGCTCGCCGCGCTGTCGATACCGTTCTGGCATGCGCCGATGCTGGTCTGGTGGGATGGGCAGGGTCTGGCGCAGTCGCTGTTTTCGAGCGCGCTGGCCTGCTGGCGCAACCGCAGCGCCTTTGTCGTCAACATGCTCGTCTGGGCCGGCATCAGCATCGCGTTCGGGGTCGTGGCCAGTGTGCTCATCGCACTGCTGGGGGCGCCGCAGCTGATCGCGGTCGTGGTGCCGCCGGTCGTATTGATGTTCTCGGTGGTGTTCTACGTCTCGCTGTACCTGATGTACGCCGACTGTTTTGCCGCCGCAGCGCCGCCGATCCGGCAATCCTCCTCCTGAAACCGCGGCTGGCGTGGTGCGCGCCGGCCCGCTCACGGCCATGCCCGGCGCTACCATCGCGGCGCGTGAGGTCACGCCGAGGAGACAGTGCATGGACGACAACAACACACCACCACCGTCGCAACGCTACGCACCGCCCACCGCCGAGGTGGCCGATGTATCCGCCAGCGGCGAAGCGCAACTCGCCGGCCGCGGCGCGCGGCTGGGCGGCGCGATCATCGACGGCGTCATCCTGCTCGGCCTGTGGTGGGTGGTCGGCCTGGTGACGCCATGGAACATCTTCTCGCCGAAGATGGCCGAGGCCGGCATGGTGGCGCTGCTCGGCATGCAGTTGCTGGGCCTCTTGCTGTTTGCCATCGTCAACGGCTACCTGCTGATGACGCGCGGACAGACCGTGGGCAAGATGCTGCTCGGCATGCGCATCGTGCGCCCGGGCGGCTCGGCGGCATCGCCCGGCCGCATTATCGGCCTGCGCTACGGCGTCGGCTGGCTGCTGAGTGCCGTGCCCGTCGTCGGCATGGTCTATGCGCTGGTCGATTGCCTGTTGATCTTTCGCGCCGACCGACGCTGTGTGCATGACCTGATCGCCGACACGATCGTCGTCAAGGTCTAGAGCCGCACTTGCGCCTCGACACCCTCACCAGCGCAGAAACCCCGGAAGGCATCGCGCTGGCGCTGCGGCCGGCGGGCGTGGTCGCGCGCGCCGGCGCGTTCGCGATCGATCTCATGATCCGCGGCGCGCTGATGCTCGTCGTGTCGATG
>JANMHY010000079.1:0-2609 GCA_031375525.1 Burkholderiales bacterium | reverse complement strand
TGCTGGATCAACGCCGCGCGCGCACGGCTTGCGCCAACGATCGCAGCAGCGGCTCGGTCTGTGCCCAGCCGAGGCAGGCGTCGGTGATCGACACGCCGTGCGCGAGCGGCTGGCCGGGCCGCAGGTCTTGCCGGCCTTCTTCAAGGTGGCTCTCGATCATGACGCCGCTGATGCGCCGCTCGCCGGCGGCTATGCGCGCGGCGATGTCGGCGCCGATCTCGATCTGCTTCGTGTGCTGCTTGCGGCTGTTGGCGTGCGACAGGTCGATCATCACCTGCTCGCGTTGGCCGGCGTTGCGCAGCGCGTCGCACGCCGCCTGCACATGCGCCGCACTGTAGTTCGGCTCATGGCCGCCGCGCAGGATGACGTGGCAGTCGTTGTTGCCGCGCGTTTCGAAGATCGCGGCCATGCCCATCTTCGTCATGCCCATGAAGGCATGCGGCGCCGACGCGGCAACGATCGCATCGACGGCGACCTGCACGCCGCCGTCGGTGCCGTTCTTGAAGCCCACAGGGCAGCTCAGGCCTGAGGCCAATTGACGGTGACTCTGGCTCTCCGTCGTGCGCGCGCCGATGGCGCCCCAGGCGACGAGGTCGGAGATGAACTGCGGGCTCAGCAGGTCGAGAAACTCGGTGCCCACCGGCAAGCCGATCTCGACGATGTCGAGCAACAGGCGGCGCGCCATCTCGAGGCCTTCGTTCATCGCGAACGTGCCGTTGAGGTGCGGGTCGTTGATGTAGCCCTTCCAGCCGACCGTCGTGCGCGGTTTCTCGAAGTAGGTGCGCATGACGATCACGAGCGCGTCGTCCACCGCATCGGCGGTGGCTTTCAGTCGTGTGGCGTACTCGATTGCCTGGTCATGGTCATGGATCGAGCAGGGGCCGACGACGACGATCAGCCGGTCGTCGTCGCCTTGCAGCACGCGCGACAGCGTCTGGCGGCTGCGCTCAACCAGCGACAGCGCGCGCTGCGAGCCGGGCAGTTTTTCCATCAGCAGCGCCGGCGTGACGAGCGGGCGCACGGCGTCGATGCGCGTGTCGTCGATGCGCGTTGTGTCGCGCGTGGCGCGGCGCTCGCCGACCTCGCGGTCGTGGCTGGGATTATCGAAGGGCAGCATGGTGACGTCATTGTGAACGCCTTAAAGTGGGCGTCACTGATCGGCGAAGGAGCCTTCTCATGAGCATCCAGAACATCCTCGAACAACTGCTGCAATCGGGCACGCAGCAATACGAGAGCGCCAAGCGGTCCGGTGATCTCGGCAAGTACGCCACCGGCGCCGCCGCCGGCGGCGTGCTTGCGCTGTTGCTCGGCAGCCGGCGCGGACGCAGCCTCGCCGGCGCGGCCTTGTAGTTGGGCCGCGTGGCAGCGATCGGCACACTGGCATGGAAGGTTTATCAGGAGCACCAGGCCAGGCTCAGGCACAGCCACCGGCTGCTGCCGCGGGCGCGCCGCAAACCATGCCCTCGGTGCCCGGCTTTGCCGCGCTGCCCGCGCCGCAACTCGAATTGCACAGCCGGGCGATGTTGAAGGCGATGATCGCGGCGGCCAAGGCCGACGGGCATATGGATGATCGCGAGCGCGGCCTCGTCGAGGCCGAGCTGACGCGAAGCGAAGCCGACCCGGCCACACGGCGCTGGGTCGAAGACGAACTGCGCCGCCCTGTAGAGCCCGCCGATGTGGCACGCGCCAGCAGCAGCCCCGAGATGGCCGCCGAGATCTACCTGGCCAGCGCGCTCGTGGTCGAAGACACGACGACGATGGAGCGGGCGTATCTGGATGAGCTGGCGAAGCAGCTCGAGTTGGATGCGGGCTTGAAGGCGGCGTTGGAGGCCAGGGCCAAGGCGGGTTGATTTCGGTGCGCCGCTGGCGGCGCCAACTGCCGATGACGCGACCCCGCGGCGTGGCTACATTTCATCCATGAACACCCCTGTCATCGTGCGTGAGGTCGGCCTGCGCGACGGCTTGCAAATCTTGCCGCGCGTGTTGCCGACGGCGCACAAACTCGAGTGGCTGCGGCGCGCGCACGCGGCCGGTGTGCGCGAAATCGAGGTCGGCTCCTTCGTGCCGGCCAAGCTGATGCCGCAGCTCGCCGACACCGCGGAGCTGGTGGCGTTTGCGACAACGTTGCCAGGGCTCGTCGCTTCGGTGCTGGTGCCGAATTTGAAAGGCGCCGAGCGCGCGATCGAGTCGGGTGCGCACGCGATGCTGCTGCCGCTGTCGGCCAGTCACGCGCACAGTTTGGCGAATCTGAAGCGCACGCCCGATGCGGTGGTGGCCGACCTGGCGCGCATCGTCGATCTGCGCGACAGCAAGGGCAGCGAGTGCCGCGTCGAGGTCGGATTGAGCACCGCGTTCGGCTGCACGATCCAGGGCCGGGTCGAGCCGGCTGAAGTGCTGCGCCTGGTGCGGGCTGCGCTCGATGTCGGCGTCGATGCGGTTGGTCTGGCCGACACCGTGGGTTACGCCGATCCGCTGGCGGTCAAGTCGCTGTTCGAGCAGGCCATCGATATCGCCGGCGACAAGCTGTCCACCGCGCATTTTCACGACACGCGCGGCCTCGGCCTGGCCAACTGTTTTGCCGCATGGCAAGCCGGCATCCGCCGCTTCGA
>JANMHY010000023.1:0-2453 GCA_031375525.1 Burkholderiales bacterium | reverse complement strand
ATGCGCGCACGCAGCGCCAGTCGCACACTCGTGCGCTTGGAGCGAACCAGCTTCATCAGCTCGGCTCGCTCCTCGTCGGTCAGCACAATCTCCGGGGCAACTCGCACTTGCGTTCTCCAACTCGGTCCGTGGTAAACCATTAGAGATGCTCGGTGAACGTAAGTTCATTCAAGACTGCAACACTACACTAGCGAGCAGCGGCCACCGTGCCTGCCGCCACACCAACACGCCACGCATGGGACTGCTCGACATCTTCACCAAGCGCGACAGCGCCGGGGCCACGCCCGTGGCGGCTGCGGCGGCGAACGTGATGACGGGCGAGCAGGCAGAGCAGGCCAGGCTGCGCGCACGGCGGCGCCTGATCGGTGCGGTGGTGCTGCTGGGCATCGGCGTGATCGCGTTTCCGCTGCTGTTCGAGACGCAGCCGCGGCCGATTGCAGTGGACATTCCGATCGTCATCCCGCCGCGCGACGGTGCGCCGCCGCTGGCCTTGCCCGCACCGCGGCCGGCCGCCAAGCCTGCGGCGTCGGCGCCGGTGGTCGCAGCACCGGCCGCGCCGAGCGCGGTGGCGGCTGCGCCGACGCCAGTGGCTGTAAAGCCCGCCGAGACGCCGGCCCCTGCACCCGCTGCTGCACCTGCTCGCACGCCGGTGAAAGCCAGCGAGCCGGTGGCGCCACCCAAGCCTGCGGTGGCCGCTGCGCCGGCGCCAACGCCGAAGCCCGCTGCGCAGGCGACCCCGGCGGTTTCAAGCACAGGCCGCTTCGTCGTGCAGATCGGCGCGTTTGCCGAGACCGCGGCCGTGCGCGATGTGCGCAGCAAGGCGGAGAAGGCGGGCCTGACGACGTTCACGCAAACCGTCGATACGGCGGACGGCAGGCGCACGCGCGTGCGCGTCGGGCCGTTCGCATCGCGTGAAGAAGCGGAGAAGGCGGCCGCACAAGCCAAGGCCGCCGGTCTCGGCGGCTCGGTGCTGACGCTATGAGCAACAGCTTGCCCGTCTTCGGCTGGGTCGATTGGGCCTTGCTCGCCGTGCTCGCGATCTCGGTCGTCGTCGGCTTGTGGCGCGGCCTCGTCTTCGAAGTGCTGTCGCTCGTCGGCTGGATCGTGGCGTTCATTGCCGCGCAGGCATTGGCACCGGTGGTTGCGGCCTACGTGCCCGTCGGCGTGCCGGGCAGCGCGCTCAACCACGGCATCGCCTTCTTCGCCACCTTCGTGCTGGCGCTGGTGGTCTGGGCACTGGCTTCGCGCCTGGTGCGCCTGTTGATTCATGCGACGCCGCTGCAGCCGGTGGACCGCGTGCTCGGCGGCGTCTTCGGTCTGGCGCGCGGCGCGGTGTTGCTGCTGGCGGTGACCACCGTCGTCATGCTGTCGCCGGCCCAGCGCTCGACCGCATGGCAGCAATCGCGCGGTGCGGCCTGGCTCGCCACCGCGTTGCAGGGATTGAAGCCGCTCCTGCCCGACGCGATTGCGCGTCAGTTGCCAACCTCAGCGTAGGACACGGACCCATGTGCGGCATCGTCGGCGTCATCTCCAAACAGCCCGTGAACCAGCTGATCTACGACGCACTGCTGCTGTTGCAGCACCGCGGCCAGGATGCGGCGGGCATCGTCACGATGCAGGGCACCAAGTGCTTCATGCACAAGGCGCGCGGCATGGTGCGCGATGTCTTTCGCACGCGCAACATGCGCGCGCTGCCAGGCAACGTCGGCCTCGGCCAAGTGCGCTACCCGACGGCCGGCAACGCCTACAACGAAGAAGAGGCGCAGCCGTTTTACGTCAACGCGCCGTTCGGCATCGTGCTCGTGCACAACGGCAACCTGACCAATGCGCACACGTTGAAGGACGAGCTGTTCGAGATCGACCGCCGGCACATCAACACCGGCAGCGACACGGAAGTGCTGATCAACATCCTCGCCCACGAGCTCGAACTCGCGGCGCGTGATCTGCCGCTGACAGCCGATGAAGTCTTCAAGGCGGTGGCCGCGGTGCATCGGCGCTTGAAGGGCTCGTACGCGGTCGTCGTCCTGATCGCCGGGCACGGGCTGCTGGCTTTTCGCGATCCCTACGGCATCCGGCCGCTGGCCTATGGCACATCGGCCGATGGCGATGTGATGGTGGCCAGCGAGAGCGTGGCCCTCGAAGGCACCGGCCACAAACTCGTGCGCGACGTGGCGCCGGGCGAGGCGCTGTTCGTCGATCTCGAAGGCACGCTGCACGCGCGCCAATGTGCTGCCAAGCCGAGCCTGCACCCGTGCATGTTCGAGTTCGTGTACCTGGCGCGGCCCGATTCGGTGATGGACGGCATCTCGGTCTATCAGGCCCGCCTGAACATGGGCGAAACATTGGCGCAGCGCGTGATCTCGACGATGCCGCCCTCGGCGATCGACGTCGTCATCCCGATCCCCGAGTCGAGCCGGCCGAGCGCGATGCAGCTCGCGCAGAAACTCGGCAAG
>JANMHY010001032.1:0-1581 GCA_031375525.1 Burkholderiales bacterium | reverse complement strand
TTCGTCGATTTCAAGGGCAAGCGCGTGCTCTACCGCGCGCATGTGCCCATCCTCAACGTCAAGTACGACGCCAACAAGTGCGGCCCCTATCGTGACTGGCAATACCAGGAGGGCATGATTCAAGCGCAAGGGGTCTCGGTGGCGCCTGGCTTCCTGCTTTGCAATGCGCCGGCGCAGACCATCATGGACACCGGCTCCGACAGCGGCAACTTTCTCGGTGTCGCGATCTATGTGCTGGGCAGCGAGGTGGTGCTCGTGAGCGAGATGCAGGCCGGCTGGTACCGCTACGTGAGCCAATGGCGCCTGAGCGCAAACGGCACGATCCGCCCGCGCTTCGGGTTCGCCGCCGTCGAGAGCCAGTGCGTGTGCAACGTGCACCATCACCATGTCTACTGGCGGCTGGATTTCGACATCCGCACCGCCGCCGACAACCGCGTGCGCGAATTCAACGATCCACCGCTGGTGGGCAGCAGCAACTGGCACACCAAGGCGTTCGAAATCCGCCGGCCGCGCGACTTCGGCCGCAAGCGCAAGTGGCGGGTCGAAAACACGCGGACCCGGGAGGCCTACGACATCATGCCCAATATGGAGGATGGTCTGGCGGCGACGGCGCCCGACGCGCCCTTCGGCCGCGGCGATCTCTGGGTGCTGCGCTACCGCGGCAGCGAGATCGACGATGGCGTGGTCGCGGTGGGTCCGCCGTACGAAGCGGGCCTCGACCAATGGGTCAACGGCGAGGCGGTGTCTGACCACGACGTGGTCGTCTGGTACGGCGCGCACTTCACGCACGACGTGCAGCACGACGGTGCCGCGCAGCACGGCCACATCGTCGGTCCCGACCTTGTACCGGTGAACTGGTAGCGCATTGCGCGGGCGCCATGCTTCCTGCGGAGTCAGGGCGATGCCAATCCCGGCATGGCTCGGCAGTTGCGTCTGAAGTGGCGACTGACCTGCGCAGCTTCCGGTTCAGGCGCCACATCATCTTCTAAGAACCCATCGAAGCTGCGATCGATGTGGTGCGGGTGCTGAACAGCGCCCGCGACATGACTGCGGCCTTCGGCGAGGACCAGTAGGCCGCACCATTGTTCGTCGGAGGTCCGATCATCGGAATCGCTTGCTCGCTGGTCTAGCGAGTGCGGCGCCGGCGAGGTGTCCAGATTGCCGACGTTGATCTTCGGTTTCCGGCCACTTCCTGCCACTGGCGAAGGCCGGCTTCCTGGGGTCTTCGCTTCGCCTGAGGGCGACCGAGGAAAAATCGGGATTGGACACACCCTCAAGTCCTCGTCAGATCGCGAGTGCCTTGGCCGTGTTCAGCAACTCGGCAAACATCGAAGCCGATTCGGCCGGCTTCTCCAGCGTTGGCAAATGCCCGCATCCCGGCAGCACGTCGAACCGCGCGTTCGGCAGCGCTGACGCAAGCGCTTGACCCACCGCAACGGGCACGAGCGCGTCCTGCTCACCCCACAACACCAAGGCCGGCATCGTCAATGCGCCGAGCCTGGAAGTAGCCTCCCGCCGCACGCCGAGCGCCCGTGCCTGCGCGGCGCCAGCCGGGCCACCGACGCGCTGGGCCATCGCCTT
>JANMHY010001022.1:0-3133 GCA_031375525.1 Burkholderiales bacterium | reverse complement strand
GTTGCTCTCCGAGCTGCTGACGCCGCAGCAGCTGGAAGAACTCGACGACACCGGGGAGCTGAACATCGGCGTCGGCATCGCCAAGGTCGGCAGCTTTCGTTTGTCGGCCTTTCGCCAGCGCGGCTCGATCGCGGCGGTGTTCCGCTGCATCCCGTTCAACATCCCGACGATGGACACGCTGGGCGTGCCGAAGATCCTGCGCGAGCTGGTGCTCGAAAAGCGCGGCCTGATCCTGATGGTCGGCGCCACCGGCACCGGCAAGAGCACGACGCTGGCGTCGATGCTCGAGCACCGCAACCAGCTACTCACCGGCCACATCCTGACGATCGAAGACCCGATCGAGTTTTTGTTCTCGAACAAGAAGTCGGTGGTCAACCAGCGCGAAGTCGGCCGCGACACGAACAGCCTACAGATCGCGCTGAAGAACGCGCTGCGCCAGGCGCCGGACTGCATCCTCATCGGCGAAATCCGCGACCGCGAAACGATGACCTCGGCGATCTCGTACTCGCTGTCGGGCCACCTCGTGCTGGCCACGATGCACGCCAACAACAGCTACCACGCGCTGGGCCGCATCCTGAGTTTCTACACACCCGAGGCCCGCCCGGCATTGCTGTCCGACCTGGCTTCGGGCCTGCGCTCGATCGTCTGCCAGCGCCTGGTGCGCTCCGCCGCCGGCGGACGCCGCCCCGCCGCCGAGGTCATGATCAACACCAAGCTGGTCGCCGAGCTGATCGAACAGGGCGACATCTCCGGCGTCAAGGAAGCGATGGAGAAGTCGCTGGCAGAAGGCTCGCAGACCTTTGAAGAAGACCTGGCGCGCCTGATCAACGAAGGCGCGATCACGCGCGAAGAAGGCATGGCCTTTGCCGACTCGCCAACCAACTTGCTGTGGCGCCTGGCCAACCAGCAAGACAACCCGACCTCGCGCCAGCCGCCCAAACCCGAAGAGCCGGACCCGGCGAGCTTCTCCGAAATCATTCTCGACGTGCGGCCGGAAGAGGCCAAGCTGTCGACGAACTTCGGGCGCTTGGTTTGAGGTGTCGATGAATGGAGAGGCGCTGCGACTGGCCGAGGCGCTGATCGCCCGGCCCTCGGTGACGCCCGATGACGCCGGTTGCCAAGAGCTGCTGAAGTCACGCTTGGCGCCGCTGGGTTTTCACTGCGAGAGCATCGTCAGCGGACCGGAACACTTTCGCGTCACCAACCTGTGGGCGCTGCGCCGTGGCACGAAGCCAGGCCCGACGCTGGCCTTTGCCGGCCACACCGACGTCGTGCCCACCGGACCGCTGGCTCAATGGACGAGCGACCCGTTCGTGCCGACGCACCGCAACGGTTTGCTCTACGGCCGCGGCGCCGCCGACATGAAAAGCTCGATCGCGGCGATGGTGGTTGCCGTCGAAGCGTTCGTGCGCGCGCATCCGCAGCACGCCGGCGCGATCGGCTTTCTGATCACGAGTGACGAAGAAGGTCCGGCCGTCGATGGCACGGTGCGCCTCGTCGACATCCTGAGAGCGCGCAACGAACCACTCGACATGTGTATCGTCGGCGAACCGACTTCCGTCGACGTGCTCGGCGACACCGTCAAGAACGGCCGCCGCGGCACGCTCTCGGGCAAGCTCACCGTCAAGGGCATCCAGGGCCACGTCGCTTACCCGCAACTGGCGCGCAACCCGATTCACCAAGTGGCGCCCGCGTTGGCGGAACTCGCCAGCACCGAGTGGGACCGCGGCAACGCGCACTTCCCGCCAACGACGTTTCAGATCTCGAACCTCCACGCCGGCACCGGCGTCGGCAACGTGATCCCCGGCGAGGCGGTGGTTGACTTCAATCTCCGCTTCTCCACCGAGAGCACGGCCGACGGCCTGAAGCAGCGCGTGCATGCGCTGCTCGACCGCCACGGCCTCGAATACGCGCTGACGTGGACGCTCGGCGGCCAGCCGTTTCTGACGAAACCAGGCAGCTTGACCGACGCCGTGCGCGCCGCCATCGACTCCGAGTGCGGCGTGCAAGCGCAGCTCTCAACAACCGGCGGCACCAGCGACGGCCGCTTCATCGCCACGATCTGTCCGCAGGTCATCGAGTTGGGGCCGCGCAACCACAGCATTCACAAGATCGACGAGTGCGTCGAAGCCGCCGACATCGACAGGCTCTCGAACGTGTATCGCCGGGTGATGGAAAATCTCCTTCTATGACGCTTGTCGAGTGCATCGAACAACAAAGCGCCCGCCTCACCCAGGCGGGCGTTTCGTTTGGGCATGGCACGAGCAATGCGTTCGACGAAACGGTGTGGCTGGCGCTGTGGAAGCTGGGGCTGCCGCTCGACGATCTCGACGGCGTGGCGCAGCGGGAACTCACGGCGCGCGAACAAGCGTCGATCGAAGCACTGATCGAACAACGCATCGCCACACGCAAGCCCGCCGCCTACCTGACCGGCGAAGCGTGGCTGCAAGGCGTGCCGTTCATCGTCGATGAGCGGGCGATCGTGCCGCGCTCGCTGATCGCCGAGCTGATTGCAGACGGCACGCTCGATGCCTGGCTGTTCGAGCACACGCAGCGCGTGCTTGATCTGTGCACGGGCAACGGCAGCCTGGCGGTGCTGGCGGCGATGGCCTGGCCCGAGGTGCATGTCGATGCGGCTGATCTGTCGGCCGATGCGCTGGCCGTGGCGCGCCTCAACATCGAACGCCATGAACTCGCCGAGCGCATCACGCTGCTGCAAGGCGACGGCTTGGCCGCCGTGCCAGGCCAGCGCTACGACGTGATCCTGTGCAACCCGCCCTACGTCAATGCCGCGTCGATGGTCGCGTTGCCGGCCGAATACCGCGCCGAGCCGGCGCTCGCTCTCGATGGCAACTTCGCGGGCGGCACCGACGGCATGGATTTCATCCGCCCCTTGATCGCAAAGGCGGCGGCGCACATGAACCCGCATGCCGTGCTGGTGCTCGAAATCGGCCACGAGTGGGCGCATTTCGATGCCGCCTTTCCCCACATCGAGAGTGCCTGGCTGCCCAGCAGCGCCGGTGAAGACCAGGTGCTGTTGCTGACGCGCGAAAGTTTGCTGAATCCATGATCACCGTCCGCAATGTCACCCTGCGCCGCGGCGCCAAGGTCGTGCTGCAAAGCACGAGCTTCA
>JANMHY010000043.1:0-10457 GCA_031375525.1 Burkholderiales bacterium | reverse complement strand
GTGGCCCGCGAGGAGATCCTGCGCCGCGCCGATCGCGCCAGCGTGCCGGCGCTGGCGGTCAACCTGGCGCTGCAGTTGCGTTCGCCGGACGGACGCAGTTATGACGAACGCCTCGACGCCGTGAAGACCGAGCGCGAGCTGAGCCTGATATACGACCAGTTCATCGACGAGGTGCCGCTCGGCCAGCGCCTGTTCGCGCGGCTGAACCCGGTGCGCACGGGCGGGCCGATGCAGGTCAGCATCGCCTTTGCCGAGGCCGACGTTCAATCACGCCCCTACCCGTTCCCGGCGCAGGACACGGTCCGCCACGAGGTCTTCACGCGTCGCGGCGGCTTGTACTTCGGCACCGCGCACCTGCTCGACTACGCTGCGCCGTACGGCCCGGAGCTGGTCTATCGCTTTGCCGACTTCAACGCCGGCCGCTATGCGAGCCGCAACGCTGCCTTTCAACAAGCGCTGGCCGTGGCCAGCGGGCGCACGATCGATCTCGACGGCGACCTCTTCGTCGAAGGTGCGGCCGGCGCCGCCAACCCGGGACAGACCGAGTCGGCCGTTCGCGCTCTGGGCACGACCCTCGGCATGGACGAGCGCGCGATCCGGCGCGAACTCGAACGCAGCAACGGCGCCGACTTCGAGCGCAGCCCGCTGATGACCAAGGTCTTTGCGCTGGCCGAGCAGCGCAGCGCTCGCGCGCAGCCGCGCGCGGTGATCCCGCGCATCGTGCTGCAGAGTCCGAAGATCACGCGCCGGCTGACGACCGAATGGTTCGCGCGGCGCGTCGAGGACCGCTACAAGCGCTGCCTGCAACGCGGCGGCAGTTGAATCAGCCGCGGCCCTTGTCGCCGCGTTGCCGATGGACTTCGTCGAGCGCAAGGCTGAGCAGCTCAGGCATCTCGGCGCGCAGATCGCGGGCAATCGACAGCGCGGCCGATTCGGTCCACACCGGCAGCATGTCCATCAACGCGTGCCGCACTTGTGCCTCGACCCAGGCTTCGAGCCGGGGCTGCAGACGCGCCAGGACCTGCGCCACCAGCTCCTCGTCCTGCGCCAGCATCTTCTGCTCGGCCGGCGTGCGCAAGTGCAGCAGGCCGTGGCCCGGCGTCGGCTCGTCGGGCTGCAAGGTGTCGGGCCCCTCGTCGTCCAAGGCCACCGACTCGTCCTGCACCGGCATCGGCGCCGTCGGCGCGTAAGCGCTTTCGGCGCTCATTTGCAGCTCGATCACTTCCGTCAGCGTCGGCAGATCGGAGCGTGGGGTGCTCACGTCTGGCTCCCAACGGCATGATTGACCCGCTCGACGCCGGCACGCAGTCCGTACTGCCGCCAACGCTGACGCCCCGCAGCCACCGAGGGCTCATCGGCCGCCACGACCTCGATGATCCGCGCGAAAGACTGCCAGCCATCGACGATGTGCGGGCTCAGGTTGACCAGTACATCGCGATCGGGCACGGCGGACACGTCATCGACCAGCCAGGTCGGCGTGCGGGCCTGCTGCGCGCTCGGCCGGGCACCGGCGCGCAGCCGCACGTGCGGCACGAAGGACAGTGCATCGAAAGTCCACAGCGCCTGGTCGAGCTGGTTGAGCAGCGCGCCCGGGCCGTGCACGACGACGCGCGCGCCGGCCGCATGGGCCTTGCGCAAGAGGCGACAGGTGTGAGCCAGCGGCTCGGCGACGCCGGAGTGGAACTCGACCTTCAAAAGAAGTCCCGCCCTCGGTCACGCCCGCGACAAGATGAACTGCGTCAGCAGCGGCACCGGGCGCCCCGTCGCACCCTTGGCCGCGCCGCTCTTCCACGCCGTGCCGGCGATGTCGAGGTGCGCCCACGGGTACTTGGCGGTGAAGCGCTTGAGGAACATCGCTGCGGTGATGGCGCCGCCGGCGCGGCTGCCGATGTTGGCCATGTCGGCGAAGTTGCTCTTCAGGCCTTCGTCGTACTCGTCGTCGAGCGGCAGGCGCCAGATCGGGTCGAGCGCGTTGCGGCTGGCGGCGAGCAATTGCTCGGCGAGCTTGTCGTCGGCGGTGAACAGGCCAGAGTGGTGATGGCCGAGCGCAACGACGCAGGCGCCGGTGAGCGTGGCGATGTCGATCACCGCCGCCGGCTTGAAGCGCTCGGCATAGGTCAGCGCATCGCACAGGATGAGGCGGCCCTCGGCGTCGGTGTTCAGGATCTCGATCGTCTGCCCGGACAGGCTCTTGACCACGTCGCCCGGCTTGACCGCGCGCCCGCTGGGCATGTTCTCGCACGAGACGATCAAGCCAATAACGTTGATCTTGGGTTTGAGTTCACCGATGGCGCGCATCGTGCCGAGCACGCTGGCCGCACCGCCCATGTCGAACTTCATCTCGTCCATCTCGGCGCCGGGCTTGAGCGAGATGCCGCCGGAGTCGAAGGTAATGCCTTTGCCGACGAGCACGACCGGCGCCTTGCTCGCCGCCGCGCCTTCGTAGCGCATGACGATGAAGCGCGGCGGCTCGTCGGAGCCTTGCGCCACGGCGAGGAACGAGCCCATGCCGATCTTCTCGATGTCTTTGCGGTCGAAGACCTCGACCTTGATGCCGAACTCCTTGCCGATCTTCTTCGCTTCCGACGCCAGGTGGCTCGGCGTGGCGTGGTTGCCCGGGCGGTTGGCGCATTCGCGCGCCAGGCGCACGCCCGAGGCGACAGCCTGGCCGCGCTGCAATCCCTTGGTCAAGGCCGCGCGGCTCGCCGCAGGGCCCCACAGCGCAAAGGTGTTCAAGCGCAGAGCCGCCGGCGCGCTCGGCTTGGTGTGCCGGTACACGTACAGCGCGTCGCCGGCCGCCTGGACCAGGGCGCGCGCATGCGCCTCGTCGAGCGCCGCATCGAAACCCACACGCGCCACGGACACGTCAGCGATGCCAGCCGTCTTCAGCGCCGCCAGACCAGCGACGAGCGCGGCCTTGAAGGCCTTGGCCGACGCATCGCCCGCCGCCACGAACAGCAGCCGCTTCGCCGCCACGCCGGCAGGGCGATGGATGTAGAGGCAGCGGTTGGCCTTGAACTCGAAGTCGCCCTGCGTCACTGCGTCGTCGAGCAGCGTTGCCAAGGGCTTGTCGAGTGCGCGCGGCACCGCAGCGCCGCCGATCACGATCAACAACGCATCCGCCGACACCGCAGCGAGTCCGTCCTTCGCCAGGGCCTTGAATTCGAAGTCCATAATTCCTGCCGTTCTTTCGGTGCCCCATGTTATTCGATACCACGCTGAGAAAAGAGCTCGCACGCACGTTCGGCGGCACGCTGGTGGTGATCCTGACCATCGTGCTGACGATGATGCTGATCCGCACGCTCGGCTTGGCCGCCGGCGGTGTCGTCGCCCCTCAGGACGTGGTGCTCTTGCTCGGCTACACCGCGCTCGGCCACTTGCCGACGATGCTGGCGTTGTCGCTGTTCATCGCCGTCGTCGTCAGCCTGGGCCGCATGTACCGCGAAAGCGAAATGGCGATCTGGTTTGCCAGCGGCGTCTCGCTCAACCGCTTCGTGCGGCCGGTGCTGCGCATGAGCTGGCCGGTGCTGCTGGTGGTGGCGCTCCTGGTGCTGTTCGTCTGGCCCTGGGGCAACCGGCAGAGCACCGAACTGCGCGATCGCTACGAGCAGCGCTCCGATTTGTCGCGTGTGGCGCCCGGCGTGTTCCAGTCGTCACGCGACGGCAAGCGCGTCTTCTTCGTCGAGCGCGAGAGCGCCGATTCGATCAATGCGCGCAACGTCTTCATTCTCTCCAACGACGATCGCGGCCGTGAATCGGTGACCTCGGCCAAGAGCGGGCGTCTGGACAGCATCGACGGCGAGCGCTGGCTGGTGCTCGAGCGCGGCCAGCGCAACGAGACCGACAGCAGCAACGGCAACAAGACACTGTCGAACTTCGACAGCTACCGCGTGCTCGCCGGCGAGCGCGCGTTGAAGAGCGCCGAGGCGCGCCCGCCGCGGGCCATGCGCACGATCGATCTGCTGCGCCAGCCGGTGTTGCGCAATCAGGGTGAGCTGGCCTGGCGCCTGGGCCTGCTCTTCGGCGCGACCAACCTGGTGCTGCTCGGCGTCGGCCTGTCGGCCACCAACCCGCGCCGCGCCAGCAACTGGAACCTGCTGCTGGCGCTGCTCGGCTTCGTCGTCTATTACAACCTGATCAACCTCAGCACGGCCTGGGTGGGCGGCGGCAAGCTCGGTCTGGGCGCGGCGCTGCTGCTGCTGCACGGCGGCGTGCTCGTGCTGTCGCTGGCCTTGTTGTGGTGGCGTGACCATGCGCAGGTGATGCGGCTGTGGCCACGGCGGATGGCGGTTGCTACATGAAAACCGTGCGCCGCCTGCTCTACCGCGACATCGCCGGCGCGGTCGGCTTCGTCACGCTGGCCTTTTTGTCGCTGTTCTTCTTCATCGACTTCGTCGACGAGCTGCAAGACGTCGGCAAGAACGGCTACGGCATCGTGCACGCGCTGCTGTCCTGCGCGCTCGAGTTGCCGGGCCACTTCTACGAGTTGTTCCCGATCAGCGTGTTGATCGGCACCATCTTTGCGCTGGCGCGCCTGGCGCAGAGTTCCGAGTACACGATCCTGCGCACCGGCGGTCTCGGGCCGGGCCGCGCGCTCGGCTTGCTGACGCTGCTGGCGGTGGGCTTTGCGCTGCTCAACTTCGCCGTCGGCGACTACGTAGCGCCGCTGAGTGAGCGCGAGGCGGTGGCCCTCAAAGCCAGCTTTCGCGGCGGCCGCGAACTCGGGCGCACCGGCGCCTGGCTCAAGGACACGCGCAAAGACAGCCAGGGCCGCGAGGTCAACATCGCCGTCAACGTCAAGCGCACGACAGCCGACGGCGTGCTCGAAGGCGTGCGCATCTTCGAGTCCGACGCCGAACACCGCGAAGTCGCGCGCGTGGTCGCCCGCCGCGCGCGTATCGGCGACGGCCAGTGGACGCTCGAAGACGCGCTGATCACCGAGTGGCCCACCGGCGCCGGCCAGCCTGGGGCGCCCGAGCCGCGCGTGCGCGAGAGGACCGAAGCGCGCACGCAGTGGCCGTCATCGCTCGACGCCGGCGTCGTGGCCGCGGCCGTGCTGCCGGTATCGACGATGTCCACCGTCGAGCTGTGGCGCTACAGCCGCCACCTGACGAACCAGGAGCAAGCCTCGCAGCGCCAATCGATCCAGTTCTGGAAGAAAGCGCTCTATCCGTTTTCGTGTCTGGTGATGGTGGCGCTGGCGCTGCCGTTTGCGTACCTGTCGGCGCGGCGCGGCGGCATCAGCTACAAGGTCTTCGGCGGCATCATGCTCGGCATCAGTTTTGTCCTGCTCAACAACGTCGCCGGTTTTCTCGGCGTGCTGCGCGAGTGGACGCCGTGGGTGGCGGCCGCAGCTCCCAGCCTGCTCTACCTGCTGCTGTCGATGGCGGCGTTCACCTGGCTCGTCAGGTACAGATGAACAAAGGTCTGATCCTGTTCGCGCACGGGGCACGCGATCCCCGTTGGGCCGAGCCCTTCGAAGCCATCGCTGCGGCTGTTCGTTCGCGGGCGCCCGATGTCGATGTGCGGCTGGCATTCCTCGAACTGATGGCGCCGGACCTGCCGACGGTGGCCGACGCGATGGTGGCCGATGGTTGCACGCGCATCGACATCCTGCCGCTGTTTCTCGGCACCGGCGGCCATCTGCGGCGCGATCTGCCGCCGTTGGTGGATGACGTCAGGGCACGCCACGCGTCGGTCAACGTCGCGTTGCATTCGGCAGTGGGCGAAGCGCCGGCTCTCATCGCAGCGATGGCCAACCACGCCATCGCGTTAACACAAGCATGAACCTGCACCAGTTCCGCTTCGTGCAGGAAGCCGTGCGCCGCGGCCTGAACCTGACCGAAACCGCGAAAGCGCTGCACACCTCGCAGCCCGGCGTCAGCAAGGCCATCCTCGAACTCGAAGAAGAACTCGGCATCGACGTCTTCGCGCGCCACGGCAAGCGCCTGCGCCGCGTCACCGAGCCCGGCGAGCAGGTGCTCAAGGCCATCGAGATCATCCTGCGCGAGGTCGGCAACTTGAAGCGCATCGGCGACGAGTTCAGCAAGCAGGACGCCGGGCACTTGTCGATCGCGACCACGCACACGCAGGCGCGCTACGTGCTGCCGGAGCCGGTGGCGCTGTTGATGCGGCGCTTTCCGAAAGTCAAGGTGGCGCTGCACCAGGGCAACCCGGAGCAGGTGGCGCAGATGCTGATCGAGGAGCGCGCCGACATCGGCCTGGCCACCGAATCGCTCGCCGACTTCGACGAGCTGATCACGCTGCCTTGCTACACCTGGCAGCACATGCTGGTCGTGCCCGCAGGGCATCCGCTGGCCGCGGTCGAGCGGCCGACGCTCGAACAACTGGCCGCCGTGCCGCTGGTCAGCTACCACCCCTCGTTCACCGGCCGCACGCGCATCGACGCCGCGTTCGCGCGCGCGCACCTGAAACCCGACATCGTGCTCGAAGCGATCGACTCCGACGTCATCAAAACGTATGTGCGCTCGGGCCTGGGCGTGGGCATCGTCGCCGAGATGGCGACGCGCGACGATCCGCCCGGCGGCGACCTGGTGTCGCGGCCGGTCGGCCATCTGTTCGGCGACAACGTCTCGCGCGTTGCCTTCAAGCGCGGCGCCTACCTGCGCAGCTTCGTCTACACCTTTGCCGAGCTGCTGTCCGAGCGCTTGACACGCGCCTTGATCGTCAAGGCGATGAGCGGCCACGCGGATGCTTTCGACGACCCATCACTTTGACCATGAACATCCGCACCCCTGCCCTGCAAAGCCGCCTGCCCAACGTCGGCACGACGATCTTCACCGTGATGTCGGCGCTGGCGGCCACGCACGACGCGGTCAACCTCGGTCAAGGCTTCCCGGATTTCGAGTGCGATCCGAAGCTGCTCGATGCGGTCAACACCGCGATGCGCGCCGGCCACAACCAATACCCGCCGATGCCCGGCATCGCCGCGCTGCGGGAAGCCGTGGCGTCGAAGATCGAAGCGCTCTACGGCGCGCGCTATGACGCCGGCACTGAGATCACGGTGACAGCCGGCGCCACGCAGGCGATCATCACCGCCGTGCTCGCCGTCGTGCATCCGGGCGACGAAGTGATCGTGCTCGAGCCGTGCTACGACAGCTACGCGCCGAACATCGAACTGGCCGGCGGCCGCGTGGTGCGTGTGGCGCTGACGCCAGGCACGTTCCGTCCCGACTTCGCTGCGATCAGCGCCGCGCTGAACCCGCGCACGCGCGCCATCATCGTCAACAGCCCGCACAACCCGAGCGCGACGGTGTGGACACGCGCCGAGATGGAACGCTTGTCCGCACTGCTCGAACCGACGGACACGCTGCTGATCAGCGACGAGGTCTATGAGCACATGGTTTTCGACGGCACCGAGCACGCCAGCGCGTCGTCGCTGCCGTCTCTTGCGGCGCGGGCGTTCGTCGTCTCGAGCTTCGGCAAGACCTTTCACGTCACCGGCTGGAAGATCGGCACGGTGGCGGCGCCGGCCGCGCTCTCGGCCGAGTTCCGCAAGGTCCATCAGTTCAACGTCTTCACGGTCAACACGCCGATGCAGCATGCGCTGGCGGCCTACCTGGCCGACCCGGCGCCCTACCGCACGCTGCCGGCGTTCTACCAGGCCAAGCGCGATCTGTTCCGGGCCGGGTTGGCGGGGACGCGGCTGCGATTGCTGCCCAGCGAAGGCAGCTACTTCCAGTGCGTGGACTACTCGGCCGTCAGCGAACTCGGCGAAGAGGCCTTTTGCCGTTGGCTGACGACGCAAGTCGGCGTGGCGGCGATTCCGCTGTCGGCGTTCTACGCCGACGGGCGCGATCAGCACATCGCACGCCTGTGTTTCGCCAAGCGCGACGACACGCTGCGGGCAGCGCTCGATCGGCTGGCGAAGATTTAGGTCAGGCGCTTGCCCGGATCGGGCTTGTCGCCCGCCGGCGGCGCATCGTCGTCCGAACCCAGATCGAGTTCGAGCATCGGCTTGTCGCTCTCGGCCAGCTTGGCAGGATCGAGATCGAAGTCGAGCGTCATCGCCTGGCCGCCGTTGAACTCCGGGAGCAGGTTGATGGCGCCATCGACCAGCGGCGCCGGCTCGGTCATGATCGGCAGCAGCACGTCGACGTCGTTCGAATTGTCGGGCTGCGTGGCCTGGTGCAGATCGCGCGCCAGTTGGTACAGGAACAGCACCTCCTGGTAGGCCGGCAACTCGAACATCTCCGAACCGGCGCCGCGGCGGAACAGCAGCGCCTCCAACTCGGCCATCGCGTCGAGCGGCGTCGGCCACGCGGTCTGGATGCGGCCGACGACCAGCGGGTAGTCTTCGAGCGCGCGGCCCGACTGCGGATCGGCCTGCCACTCCGGCGCCACGCTGTTGAAACGCTGGTTGAAGCGCACGCGCGTGCGCTCGTAAGCCTCACGGTCGCCGCGGCGGCCGTGAATTTCGAGCAGCTTCAAAAACGGCAGCGGCGTGCCGCCGCCGGTGCTGCGCAGGTGCGCCATCAACAGGTCGATCGCCGATTCGTCGTGGCCGAGGGCGATAAAGAAATCAGCTTGTTGTTCGAGGTCGATCTGCTCATCGACGCTCATCGCCCGCGACGGATCGTCTTCGGCGCGTTGGCCGGACAGCGGCAGGGTGACGTTGGTATGCGCCGGCATCGTCGGCGGCGAAATCATCGAGTCGAGGCCGCCGGCGCGGGTGTCGAACATCGACGGCGGGTTGATCGACGGCCGGGGCGTCGGCGGCGGCGGTGGCGGCAGCGTCGATGGAATGCGCGACGGCGCCACGCCCGGGTAGTCGGAGTCTTCTTCGCGGTCGCCCGCCATCGAGTTCGCCACCGAGGCCGGCGCCGCGCGCTCGTACCAAGCGTCGCGCTGCGTGACCTTGACGTTCTGCTTCTGGCGCAATTGCCAAGCCAGCCACAGCGCCGTGGCGCCGAGCAGGCCGGCAAGGGCCATCAAGGCCGGCATCAGCCAGCCGGCTTCTGCCGGCCGGTTGCGGTCCTGGGCGATCTGCTTGCGCAACTCGATCAGCGCCTCGGTCTGCGCTTTGGCGTCGGCGCGCAAACGCGCGACTTCGCTTTCCATGTCCTTCATGCGCTGCTGTGCCGCCGAGGCCGCCGCTTCGGCGATCAGTGTGGCCTGGCGCGCGGCAGAAGCCTGCGCCTCTGCAGCCAACACCGCCGGCGCCGTGGCGGCCACCTGGCCGCCATCGAGCTGCAGGCGCGGACGTTGCTCGGCCGCGGGCGCCTTGGGTGGCGGCGCCGCCGCACCGGCGCTGGGCCGGCTGCGGGGCCGCGGCGTCGCCGCGGCGGTCTGTGCTGTTGCGGCTTCGCCGGCAGGCGCTATGGTGCGCGTCGGCGCGGTGCGCGCTGCCCGCGGGGGCGTTGCCGGCCGCGCCGCGCGCACCGGCGGCAACGGGGTGGCCGAAGTCGCCTCGCTCGGCATCACGCCCTGGCTGGCCGCCGCGCCTTCGGGTGCAGCACCCGGCGCCGCCGCCACGCTGACCAGGGGCGGATCGGCCAGCAGGACCAGGGTGCGCGTGATGCGAGGCGGGCAGCCTGCGGACACGGTGACGTTGACCACCGGCTCGTCGATGGCCACGGTGGTGCTGATGCGGATGACGGCCTCGCTGCCGTCGCGGCCCTGCGTGACGCGGGCGCGCACCGTGCCGGGCTGCAGGCGTAAATCGCCCGACTGGACCTCGGCCGAAACGCAGCTGCTGGTCAGCGTTTCGCCTTCGCCCAGCGACACCGGCAAGGCCAGGTTCAGCGGCTGACCGAGCAAGGCAGTGGCTCGGAAGTCGCCAAAGCCGAGCGCCAGGGCAGGCCCCGCCATGCCGAGCGCGATAAAGATGATGGAGAGTCTGAGCTTGCCGATGAACATGCCGTGTTTCGCCGCTGGTCGGGGTGTGTTCGCGCTCCGACACAGCGCCGATTGGTGACCATCTGTGACGGCGAGACTCTAGCATGCGACGTCGCGGCGCCGCGACGTATGCGGCCCCAACAAACCGGCACGCACGCCACAAGCATCACGAAGACCCCTGCCCGCGGCGTTCAGCCGCGACGGGCCGAGTGTGAGTAGCATTCGATAACGATGGAACAGTTCACCGGCACCCGGCCCCTCACCGACGCGCAGGCCTTCGACGTCGCCGCCTTGACGGCCTGGCTCGAAGCCCATCTCGCCGGATTCGCCGGCCCCATGAGCACCGAGCAGTTCAAAGGCGGCCAGAGCAACCCGACTTTCAAGTTGATCACGCCACGGGCGACGTACGTGCTGCGCGCCAAGCCCGGCCCGGCAGCCAAGCTGCTGCCGTCGGCGCACGCCATCGAGCGCGAGTACCGCGTCATGGCGGCGCTGCGCTCGCAGGGCGTGCCGGTGCCCGAGATGCTGGCTTTATGCGACGATGAATCGGTGATCGGCCGCGCCTTCTACATCATGGGTTTCGTCGATGGCCGCGTGCT
>JANMHY010000972.1:0-1982 GCA_031375525.1 Burkholderiales bacterium | reverse complement strand
CGGCGGCTTTGCCCAGTACGTGATCGTGCCGCACGCACGCTTTCTCGTCGCCATCGACGGCCTCGATGACGCCGAAGCGGCGCCGCTGGCCTGCGCCGGCGTCACCACCTACAGCGCGCTGAAGAAGCTCGGCGAGCGCATCAAGACCGATCCGGTCGTCATCATCGGCGCCGGGGGGCTGGGCTTGATGGCGATCGAGGTCTTGAAAGCGATGGGAGGCAAGGGTGCGATCGTCGTCGACATCGATCCGGTCAAACGCGAAGCGGCATTGACGGCCGGCGCCATCGCCGCCATCGACGCCAAGGCCGCCGATGCCGTCGCGCAAGTGCAGGCCGCCACGAACGGCGGCGCGCGCGCGGTGCTCGACCTCGTCGGCGCCATACCCACCGTCACGCTGGCCACGGCGGCCTGCGCACGCGGCGGCCACATCGTCATCTGCGGCCTGATGGGCGGCGACATCACGCTCTCGCTGCCGGTGATCCCGATGCGTCCGCTGACGCTGCAAGGCAGCTATGTCGGCACGCTCGAAGAGCTGCGCGAGCTGGTGGCGCTGGTGCAGCGCACGAAGATGAAAGCGATTCCGGTGCAGCGTCGGCCGATGGCCGAGGTCAACGCGGCGATGCAGGAACTGATTGCCGGCAAGGTCGTCGGCAGAACCATCCTCATCCCATGATCGTCACGCACCCCAACCCGTTCGCCCTGAGGTTTCGATGGGCTTCGATACCTCAGGGCGAACGGAAGACGAGAGCGCGGTAAACCAACATGCCGTTCGTCGCCCGCGAAGGCGCCCGCGTCCACTGGGACTCGATCGGCAAGGGCGAGCCGGTCGTGCTCATCATGGGCCTGGGCTGTAGCTCGGCGATGTGGTTTCGCGTCGCACCGCAACTGGCCAAGCAACACCGCGTCATCCTCATCGACAACCGCGGCAGCGGGCAGACGCAGGTGCAGCATTACGTCGTGCACCGCGTCACGCATATGGCCGGCGACGTGGCCGCGGTGCTCGACGCGGCGGGCGAGCGCAGCGCGCACATCGTCGGCTTCTCGATGGGCGGCATGATCGCGCAGCAGCTCGCCCTCGACCACCCGAAGCATGTGCGCTCGCTGGCGCTGCTCGGCACACACAGCGGCGGCCCCTGGGCCACGCAGGCCGAGCCGCAGGTGCGCCGCCTGCTGTTCGACAAGGCGACGATGAGCGCCGAAGACAGCCTGCACGCGATGCGCCGCTACACCTACGCGCGCGACACCGCCAACGCGCTGTTCGACGAAGACGCTCTCGTGCGCCTGGCCAACCAGCCGAGCGCGCGCGACTACCAGGCGCAGCTCTACGCGCTGATCGGCTGGTCGGTCTATCAGGACCTGCCGCGCCTGGCTTGCCCCACGCTCGTCATGCACGGCCTGCAGGACCAACTCATCCCGCCCGCCAACGCCATGCGCACCGCGCAGCGCATAGCCGGCGCGCAACTCATCGAACTGCCCGACGCCAGCCACTGGCTGATGACCGATCAGAATGCGCAAGTCATCGACGCCTTGCGCGCGCACATCGACGCCCACACACCATGACTCAAAGCAACGGCTCCCTCGACGGCCTCAAAGTCATCGACCTCTCGCGCGTGCTCGGCGGCCCGTACTGCACGCAGATCCTCGCCGACCACGGCGCCGACGTACTCAAGATCGAGCCGCCGCAAGGCGACGAGACGCGCGGCTGGGGCCCGCCGTTCGACGAGCACGGCACCGCGTCGTACTTCATCGGCCTGAACCGCAACAAGCGCGGCATGACGATGGATCTGCAGCAACCCGCTCAACGCGAAGCCCTGCTCGCGCTGCTGCAAGACGCCGACGTGCTGGTCGAAAACTTCAAGACGGGCACGATGGAGAAGTGGGGCCTGGGCTACGACACGCTCGCCGCCAGGTTCCCGCGCCTGATCCACTGCCGCGTCAGCGGCTTTGGCGCCGACGGCCCCAAGGGCGGCCTGCCGGGCTAC
>JANMHY010000943.1:0-3218 GCA_031375525.1 Burkholderiales bacterium | reverse complement strand
CGCATCGTCGCTGTAGAACTCATCGACGCGTTTCACATCGGTGGGTGTCAGCGTTTCGAAGAACAAAACTAGACGCGCCATGCGCGGGTCCGGGTGCCGAGTCACAGTCCCGTCGATCGCCGAATGGCCGCGAAGTACAAGCCATCTGTCAAATGCTGCATCGCTTTCAGCCAGCGCGTGAAGCGCTTCGGAAAGTGGATTTCGAAGTCGCCTGCCGCCCAGCCCTTGATGATCTGCGTGGCCGCTTCGGCCGGCGTGATCAGCGCCGGCATGGCGAAGGTGTTGCCCGCCGTCAGCGGCGTCTCGACGAAGCCCGGATTGATCACCGAGACGCCGATGCCCCTGGGCTGCAGATCGAGGTACAGCACCTCGCCGAGGTTGATCAGCGCCGCCTTCGTCGGCCCATAGGCCAGCGCATTTGGCAGCCCGCGGTAGCCGGCGACGCTGGCCACCACGCTGACATGCGCGTGCTGCTTTGCTGCGGCCTGGCGCAGCAGTTGTGGCAGCACGGCGGCGAGCACGATGTAGGCGCCGCTGACGTTGATCTGCTGGTGCTTGAGCATCTCGTCCAGGTCATACGCCGTGGCGCGCTGGGCCTTGTAGTGGCCGGCGCAGTACATCATCAGGTCGATGCGGCCATGTTTGTCGATGATCGTTTGCGCGGCGGCGTGCACGGCCTCGCGGTCGGTGGCGTCCATCGGCAGCGCTTCACCACGTGCGTGGCTGTGCGCAAATTCCTGCAATGCGGCGGCGTTGCGCGCCGAGACGATCACCGTCGCTCCCGCCGCATGCAACTGCTCGGCGGTGGCGCGGCCGATGCCGGTCGATGCGCCGACCAGCCAGCAGACCTGGCCGCTCCAGTCGGTGATGCGCGGGTTCAGTGGCATGACAAGCTCAGGGTTTCGTGAAGGCGAGCGTGACCTCGCCGAGGTAGATGCCGAACTTGCTCATCGCCGCCTTGTTGAGCATCACGCGCTCGTCCATCAAATACATCCAGTCGTCGAACTGCACGTTGACGATGCGCTCATCGACCTTCAGCGCCAGCGTGTAGCGCCAGTTCAACGCGTTGCCCGCGGCCACGCCTGCTGCCTCGCCAACGACATCGTCGGCGCGGCCACTGTAGCGGCCGTTGCCGAGATCGGTGAGGCGCCAGACGCGCTTTTCTTTTTTGCCGTCGCTGTAGGTGAAGTCTTCGTCGAGCACGCCCTGGTTGCCGCTCCAGCTGCAGTTCATCTTCACCGTGAAGCGGCGCACGACCTTGCCCGAGCGGTCGGTGAACAGGCCATGCGCCGTCAGCGGGCCGTTGAAGTAGCTGCGCAGGTCGAGCTTGGGCGCTTCGCCGGCGTAGTCGGCCGGCGTCGGCGCGCTGGCGCAAGCGCCGAGCATGAGGGCTGCAGCGCCGAGGACCAGCGCGCGGCGGACAGAGGCAAAGGTCGTCATGAGGTGGTTCCGGGTTCGGCGTGCGGCGAGCGCATCCACAACTGCCACAGCAAGGCAGCAGCCAACAACTTGAGCGCGCAGGGCAGCAGGCAATAAGCCAAGGTCAGGGCCGACAACGCCGTGTCGTCGCGCGCGCCGGGGGCGTAGCCGAAGGCGGCCAGCAGCGGCAACGCCACCCCCGCGGCCAACGCCAGGTTCAACTTGGTGGCGAAGTTCCACCAGCCGAAGTAGACGCCTTCGCTGTGGCCGCTATGGCCGGCACGCTGGATCACACCGGCCAGCATGGCACTTGGCAGTGCGAGGTCCGCGCCGAGCGCCAGGCCGCTGGCCACGCAGACGGCGAGGTAGCCGGCGAGGCTGCCGGAGGACAGCGTCGCCGCCCAGACGAACGCGGCGATGGCGAGCAACATGCCACCCAGCCACAGCCGCGCCAAGCCGAAACGCGGCACCGCGCGCACCCACAGCGGCATCGACAACGCACCGGCGGCGAAGTAGCAGAACAGGAACAGCGGCTCGTAGGCGCCGAGCGAAAGTTTGTCGCGAATGAAGAACAGCACCAGCGTCGCCGGCACGGCGCTGGCGATGCCGTTGACGACGAAAACGGCGATCAAGCGCCGGAACGCGGCGTTGGTCCATGGCGAGACGGGGGGCGGCGCCGAGGCGCCGGGCGGCACCGTCGTCGGCCGGGGTGCGGCCACCAACCACGCCAAACCCACCACCAGCGCGAGCGCAAACACGGCGCTCGTCACCCCCAGGCCGGCCAGCGACGGCAAGACACTGGCCGTGAGCACGCCGACCAGCGCCAGCCCTTCACGCCAGGCCACGACCCGGGTGCGTTGCGCCGCGTCGCCGCCCAGGCGTGCACCCCACGACTGGTGGACGACACTGAGCACGCTGTAGGCGAGGTAGGTCACGGCGAGGAAGGCGCCGCACCAGGCCAGCAGCGCGCCGGTGCCGGCCACGGCGGGGAAGAACAGCGCGTGGAATCCGAGCGCGACGACGAGCGCCGCGACAGCGGCGACGATCAGCACGCGGCGCAGCGAGTGCGCGAACCAGCGGTCGGCCCAGCGGCCGATCAGCGGGTCGGCCACCGCGTCGAGCAGCCGCGCGCCGAGCAGCAGCGCGCCGAGCACAGCCAAGGGCACACCGAAGGCCGAGGCGTAGTGGTTGGGCAGCACGACGTACAGCGGCAGCGCGACAAAAGCCAGCGGCAGGCCGAGCGCGCCGTAGGCCAGGCCGTCGCGCGCGCCGATCGGCGCCGGGCTCGGCGTGCGAACCTTGGCGTCGTTGGCGGCCTCGTCGCGGCGCGGCGCTGCGGCCATCGGGATGATCACGGCGCCGTGCCCAGCAGCGCAGCGCGCAGCGCAGGCTGCGACGTGCGCGGCGACAGCCAGATGCCGAAGAACAGTTGCGCGAACTGCGCGTCGCGCACTTCGGCTGTCGGATTGCCGTTGACGAAAAACGCCGCGCCGACACCCGGGCGGTGCACGCCGGTGATGCGGTCACCGGATTTCACGTCCGGGAAAGCCTGCTTCATGGCGTCGAGCCAGCGCTGCCCGTCGGCCTCGGTGAAGTCGCCGACACGCCTCATCTCGTCGAGCGAGCGATCGGCGATAGCGCTGCCGGCGAGCTTTCTCGCATAGCGCAATTCGAGCGCCAGTGCCGTACCGAGCGGATTGCCTGGCGGCAAGGGTGTGAGCGACCACAGCGCCGCGTCGTAGATGTGCAGGCCGAAATAGCGCAAGCGCCCGTGGCCTTGCAGCAATGCACCCGGCAGG
>JANMHY010000919.1:0-1700 GCA_031375525.1 Burkholderiales bacterium | reverse complement strand
CCGAAGTACTTTGCGCACGTGCTGTCGCAACTGCTGATGTTCCTCGGCCCCGACAAGCTGCTCTATGCAAGCGACTACGGCATCTGGACGCCGGACTGGATCGTCGAGGACTTCATGGCCTTCGAGCTGCCCGCCGACATCAGCACCGAGACCGGCGCGGTGCTCGACCTCGAGGCCAAGAAGAAGATCCTCGGCCTGAATGCGGCCGCGCTGTACGGCATCGACATCGAGGCGCAGAAGAAGCTGCTGGCCAAGGAGAAGGTCGCGGTCGCGGCCTGAACAGCATGGCCGCTGACCGCGTAAGACCCGACCGCGCCGCGCAGGTGCAAGCCTGCCTGGCGACGGTGATGGACCCCGAGCTCGACGACTCGGTGACCGAGCTCGGCTTCGTCACCGCCGTCGAATTGCGCGGCGACGGTGACGTGCACATCGCCTTTCGCCTGCCGACCTACTGGTGTGCGGCCAACTTCGCCTTCCTGATGGCCGACGACATGCGCCGCGTGGTGCAGGCGCTGCCGTGGGTGACGCGGGTGCAGGTGCAACTGCACGACCACATGTATGCCGAGGCCATCAACGATGGCGTGAGCGAAGGCGCCGGATTCCGGGCCGCCTTCGGCAGCGCTGCGGAGGGCGAGCTGGATGCGCTGCGCCAGACCTTCCTGGTCAAGGCCTTCCAGCGCCGACAGGAGGCCTTGCTGGAGCACCTGATCGACGCTGGCCATGCGCCGGCGGCGCTGCTGGCGCTGGATATCGATGCGCTGCAGGAATTGACGGTCGACGAAAACGGCATGCGCCTGGTCGATCGCTACCTCGAACGGCGCAGCGTCGTTGGCAATGGCTCACTGGCTTTTGTCGATACCGCCGAGCGGCCGATCGCGGCCGGCGACCTGCGCGCTCACCGGCGCGAACTGCGCAGCGTCGGCGTCAACGCCGAGTTCAACGGCACGCTGTGCCGCGGACTGCTGGCCGTGCGCGACGCTGCGCCGGTGGCGCAACCGATCCGCTTCATGCCGCGCCCCGCGTCGGCGGCGGCGCCCTAAAGACAACACAAGGAGACGAAACACCATGGCCAACATCATGTTGCACGACGACGAGGCGCGCCAGGCACTGGGCCGCGGTGTGGCCAAACTGGCGCGCGCGGTGCGCGGCACGCTGGGGCCCCGCGGCATGAACGCCATCATCGACCGGCCGATCGGCACGCCCATCATTTCGCGTGATGGCGCCCGCATCGCTGCCGAGATCGAGCTGGAGGATCCGTTCGAGAACATGGGCGCGCAGGTGTTGCGCGAGGTGTCGAAGCAGACCAACGAAGTGGCGGGCGACGGCACGACCACCGCCACCGTGCTGGCCGACGCGCTGGTGCAGGATGGCCTGGCTTGCCTGGCCAAAGGCGCCAATCCGGTCGAGCTGGTCGAGGGGCTGGAGCTGGCGGTGGCCGAGGTCATCGCGGCGCTCAAGCGCAGCGCCCGGCCCTTGAGCGGCGGCGACGAGTTGCGCGCGGTGGCGATGGTCGCCGCCAACGACGACCCGACCGGGCTGCTCGTTGCCGAGGCGCTGGAGCGGGTCGGCGCGGACGGCATCGTCGATGTCGACTACGGCAGCACCGTCGACACCGTGCTCGACATTGTCGATGGCATGGCGTTCGACCGCGGCTACCTGTCGCACCACATGATCACCGACGTCGAAAAGATGCAGGTGGT
>JANMHY010000918.1:0-2400 GCA_031375525.1 Burkholderiales bacterium | reverse complement strand
AGGCGCGGCGTTTGATGCCGTGCACCACGTAGCCTTTTTTCAGCAGGAACTCGGCGAGGTAGGCGCCGTCCTGGCCGGTGATGCCGGTGATGAGCGCGATTTTTTTGGAGGTCATGCTTTTCTGAAAGGTGCGGTGGAGTAAGCGCGGGCAATGCCATCGCGCAGCGGAGTGCGGGCGCGCCAACCCAAGGCAGCCAGGCGGCTGACATCGAGCAGCTTGCGCGGCGTGCCATCGGGTTTGGTGGTGTCGAACACGATACTGCCCGCAAAGCCCACCACGTCCATCACCGTCTGCGCCAACTCGCGAATGGTCACGTCCTGCCCGCAGCCGATGTTGACCAGCGGTCCTTCGTAACCTTGCTCCATCAGGTGCACACAGGCATCTGCCAGGTCATCGACGTAGAGGAACTCGCGGCGCGGCGTGCCGCTGCCCCAGACCACCCACTCACCGTCGCCACGCGCCTTCGCCTCATGCGCCTTGCGGATCAACGCCGGCAGCACATGGCTCGTGGCGAGGTCATAGTTGTCGTTCGGGCCGTAGAGGTTGGTGGGCATGACGCTGACGTACTGGCGCCCATACTGTCGGCTGTAGTTTTCGGCCAGCTTGACGCCGGCGATCTTGGCGATCGCATACGGCTCGTTGGTGGCTTCGAGCGCTCCGGTCAGCAGTGCGTCCTCGGTGATCGGTTGCGCCGCGTCTCGCGGATAGATGCAGCTCGACGCCAGAAACATCAGGCGCTGCACGCCGGCCAGGTGCGCGCCGTGGATGAGATTGGCCGCGATCATCAGGTTCTGGTAGATGAACTCGGCACGCAAGGTGTTGTTGGCTTGGATGCCACCGACCTTGGCGGCGGCGATGAACACGAAGTCCGGGCTCTCGCTGGCGAGGAAGGCATGCACGGCCGCCTGATCCAGCAGATCGAGCTGGTCGTGCGTTCTCAGCACGAGGTTGTCGTAGCCAGCGGCTTGCAGCCGCCGCACCAACGCGCTGCCGACCATACCGCGATGGCCGGTGATGAAGATCTTGGCGTGCCGGTCCATCGCTCACGTCCGTCCGTACGTGTCCTCGAACCGCACGATGTCGTCCTCGCCCAGGTACGACCCCGACTGCACCTCGATGATCTCCAGCGGCACCTTGCCCGGGTTCGACAAGCGGTGCTTCTCGCCGAGCGGGATGTAGGTGCTCTGGTTTTCGGTCAGCGTCAGCACCTTGTCGCCGTTGACGATCTCGGCAGTGCCGGTGACGACGATCCAATGTTCGGCGCGGTGGTGGTGCATTTGCAAACTCAGGCTCGCGCCCGGCTTGACCATGATGCGCTTGACCTGAAAGCGCGGCCCGGAGTCGATGCTGTCGTACCAGCCCCAGGGGCGGTGCACTTTGCGGTGCAGGTTCTTCTCTGTACGGCCTTGCGATTCGAGCTTGGCGACGATGGCCTTGACGTCCTGGCTGCGCTCGCGGTCGGCGATGAGCACGGCGTCGGCCGTCTCCACGACCACCAGGTTGTTCACGCCGACCAGGCTGACCAGGCGGCTCGACGCGTGCACCAGTGAGTTGCGGCTGCCGGTGATCATGGCGTCGCCGAGCGCGGCGTTGCCCATGCTGTCCTTGGCCGCCACTTGCCAGACGGCGTCCCACGCGCCGAGGTCGTTCCAGCCGGCGGACAGTGGCACCATGCGGATGTCGATGCCGCTGCCGGGGCAATGCTCCATCACCGCGTAATCGATCGACTCGGACGGCACCGCAGCGAACTCGGCGGCGCCGGGGCGCACGAAACGCTGGTCGGTCTTGCGCACCGCCCAGGCGTTGGCGGTGGCCGAGAGGATGTCGGGGCGGAAGCGCTTCAGCGCGTCGAGCCATGCCGATGCGCGCAGCACGAACATGCCGCTGTTCCAGGTGTAGTTGCCGTCGGCGAGGTAGCGCTCGGCGGTGACGAGGTCGGGCTTCTCGACGAATTGCGACACCACGCGCGCCGCTTGCAGACCTCGCGCGCATTTGATGTAGCCGTAGCCGGTTTCCGGCCGGTCGGGCGTGATGCCGAGAACGACGATCGCGCCGCCGGCCGCCGCATGAATCGCGGTGTTCATGGCGCGCGTGAAGGCCGCCATGTCGGCCACCACGTGGTCGGCCGGCGAGACCACCAGCACCGGGTCACCGTTGCCTTCGCACGCGGCCAGCGCGGCCAGCGTCATCGCCGGCGCGGTGTTGCGCGCGGAAGGTTCGAGCAGCACCGGGCCGCTGGTGATGCCGAGCTCGCGTAGTTGGTCGAGCACCATGAAGCGGTGCTCTTCGTTGCCGACGGTGATCGGCGTGGCCACGTCGAAGCCGTTGCTGGCCAGATGCTCGATGCGCGCCACGGCTTGCTGGTAGAGCGTCTTCTTGTCGGCGGTGAGGACGAGGAA
>JANMHY010000900.1:0-2513 GCA_031375525.1 Burkholderiales bacterium | reverse complement strand
GGCATGGCCGGCGGTATCGGCGTCGGCATCGTCGGCATGCGCAGCGCCGCCTGGCGCGCCGCGCTGCGCAAGCTGCTGCCGGCGCCCGGCCAAGGCCCGAGCGAGCGCGCGATGGACAACGGTTCGTTCCGCTGCGAGCTGATCGGCGAGAGCGCGAATGGAGAGCAGGTGCGCGGCCGCATTGCCGGCCGCGGCGACCCGGGCAACCGCGCCACCACGCTCTTCGTTTGCGAAGCCGCGATGGCGCTTGCGGGCGATGCGCGCAAGTTGCCCGGTGGCGCCTTGCGCGGCGGCGTGCTGACGCCGGCAACGGCGCTCGGCATGCCCTACGCGCGGCGGCTGGCCGAAGCAGGCATCACCGTCGAGCCGCTCGCCGGCTAACGCTGCGGTGCCCGCTGGCCTGCGCCCCTCGGGGGCGGCGAGCGATGTGCGAGCCAGGGCTCATCACTCTCCGGGCATGTCCTTGCGCAGTTTCACCGGCGCGGTCATGCGCTTGCGCAGGCGGATGTTGATCATCTCGACCGCAAACGAGAACGCCATCGCGAAGTAGATGTAGCCCTTGGGCACATGGGTGCCGAAGCCTTCGCCGATCAGCGTCACGCCGACCAGCACCAGGAACGCCAGCGCGAGCATCTTGATCGTCGGGTGCGTGTCGACGAAGTCGCCGATCGGCTTGGCGGCGAACATCATCACCGCCACCGCAGCGACGATGGCCACCACCATCACCATCACGTCGTCGGCCAGGCCGACCGCCGTGATCACCGAGTCGAGCGAGAAGACGATGTCGATGACCGCGATCTGCACCAGCACGCTGGCACAACTCGCGCCGGCGGCGGCAGCGGCGCTGCTGTCGTTGCCCGCATCACTCTCGCCTTCGAGGCTGTTGTGGATCTCGTGCACGCTCTTCCACAACAGGAACAGGCCACCGCCGATGAGGATCAGGTCGCGGCCCGAGATGCCCTTGCCGAAGACCGAGAACAGCGGCTCGGTCAGCCGCATGATCCAGGCCAGCGACAGCAGCAGCAGGATGCGCGAGCCCATCGCCAGCGACAGGCCCAGGCGCCGCGCCAGGTCGCGCTTCTCCGGCGGCAGGCGGCCGACCAGGATCGAGATGAAGATGATGTTGTCCACGCCGAGCACGATCTCGAGCGCGGTCAGTGTGGCCAGGGCGACCCAGGCGTTGGGGTCGGCGATCCAGTCGAACATCCTTACTCCGTGCCGCGGCCCCAGACCGCGATGAAAGACTTGATCTTGTTCCAGGTCGAGAGGCGCTCGTCGCTGACCACGTCGAGGAAGTCCGACAAGCGTTTTGATTTGACCATCGTGTAGAAAGTCAGCGCGATCGTGGGGACAAAGACGAGCAGGAACACGACCGTCTTGGTGAGCCACGAGGCATCGGCCTCGGCAAAGATGTTCATGCCGAGAAAGCCTGTCGTCACCGTGCCGATCAAGCCGAAGATCGTCACCACCGTCAGCCGCACGACGGTGTTGGCCTGGCGGCGCAGCGCGTCGGCGTCGAGGTAGCCGTTCATGTCGTCGATGCGCTCCTTGACCTCGGCGTACAGCGGCTCAATTTCCAGGTGCTCGCGGCACATCTTCCACAGCGCCTTCACGTGCGCTTGCTCGCTGACCTCGTGGAACCAGTAGCGGTGCGTGAAGCTGAGAAAAGCGACGAAGGCGATGCGGATGCGGCGCTTGAAGCGGCGGATGCTCTCCGGCGAGGTCAGGTCCATCGCCATCAGCGCTTCGGCCAACTGGTCGCTGACCATCAGCAGCGTCGCTTTCTGGAAATGTGCGATCAAAAACAGCAGGTAATGCTGGTGCCGGAACTGCGCCAGCACGCCGCGCGTGCGGCAGCGGTAGAACTCGTTGTGCGCATCGCCGACGACGACCAGCGACAGGCCCGAGCACAGGTAGCGTGTCCGCGGCGCGGTGCCGCTCGCGCTCCAGAAGCGGTCGTAGCAGTAGCGCTGTTCGAAGTTGGCGAGGTGCGCGTCGGCGTAAGGCAGCGTCGCGCTTTCGATGCGCTGCGACGTGTCGCCGGCGCCGGTGACGAGGCCCAGGCGCACGAAGTCGCTGCGCGTCAGCGCAGCCGGGTCGTCCACGGCCACGTAGGCCATCATCGGCATGCGGTAGTACTCGATCTGGCGGAAGCGCAGTGCGCCTTCCTGCGTCGAGTGGTGATTGACCAGCGGCGCCAGCACGTACTCCCAATGCGCGGCGATGCGTGGCGCGCGGTGCTCGGCGACATGGGCCAGGAAGGCGTCGCGCTCGCGCGCGTCGCTGGCCGCCAGCACGTGGCCTTGGCTGTCGAGCCATTCGCAGGACGAGAGCGTGTGCTGCGGCCGGCCGTCGGCATACCAGCCGGCCGGGTAGGCGCGGCCGAAGCGGTACATCAGCTCCTCGGCCAGCGGCAGCGGCAACTCGTCGCCGGCGACCTCGACGTTGAGCAGCACGATGTCGACGCCGTAGAAGAAATAGAGATCGACGTGCACCACCTCCAGCGTCACCGG
>JANMHY010000687.1:0-3233 GCA_031375525.1 Burkholderiales bacterium | reverse complement strand
CAAGAATCCGGTTGGTGCTTTTGGCCGAGGAATAGCTCAGGTCCGCCGCGGCTTGCCACTTGTCGGCGAACTTCCACTTGGTGTTCCAGCCGATCGAGTTCAGCTCGTCCTTGCGCGGCTCCCAGATGTGGCGGGAGAGCGGGTTGACGTTGCTCCAGACGCCGCTCTGCAGCTCGCCGTTGGGGCCGAACACTGCGTTGGTCAAGCGCGGTGCCTGGTAGCCGACGTCCGGATTGCTGTTCTTCCAGTTGTCGTTGACCTGGATCTCAAGGCCGCGCTTCACGAACTCCTTGTCGAACTTCGAATAGAAGACGTCGACGACGCTGGCCAAGTCCTTGTTCGGTTTGAACTCGAGGACGGCCATCGCGCCAGTGCGCGTTTCCTTGTTCGTGTCGACGAAGTACTTGAAGCCCTGGTTGTGCGTGAAAGGCGTGCTGCCCACAGCGCAAGGGGGGTTGTTGGGGTTGCCGTCCTGACCACTGAGTGTGGTGTCTGGGTTCAAGCAAGACCGGTTGGTGGTGTCGTACGTCTCGGTGCGAACCTTCTCGGTGTCCTGTTTCAGCCGAGCGAACCCGAGTGCAATGCCGACCGTGCGATCGGCGAATTGGTCGATGTAGGCCAGGTTGAAGCGACTGCCGTCACCGGGGAACGGCGTGCCCTTGCCGTTCTTTTCGCCGCGCACATTGATCGCAAACGTGCGCTGCCCGAACGACAGCGGGCGCACAGTCTGCAGGTCGATCGTGCCTGCAATGCCCTGACCCATCAGCCCTGCGTCCGGCGTCTTGTAGACGAGGACCGCCGACAGCAACTCCGACGGGTACTGGTCGAACTCGACGCTGCGGTTGTTGTTGGTGCTGGTCTGCTCACGGCCGTTGAGCAGCGTGTTGGCGAACTGACCCGACAGACCGCGGATGCTGATCTCCTTGGCACGGCCGTTGACGCGTTGCGCGGACAGGCCCGGCAGGCGCGCGATCGACTCGGCGATCGACGAATCCGGCAGCTTGCCGATGTCTTCTGCTGAGACGGCCTCGACGATCGAGTCCGCGCCCTTCTTGACGTTGATCGCGTTCTCGATGCCGCGCCGGATGCCGGTCACGGTGATCGTCTGCGCGGCGTCCGCTGGCGCAGCAGGCTGTGTCGAGGGGCCGGGAGCTTGTTGGGCTTGCGCACCCATCGCCATCAGCATCGCGGTTGCGCCGACGGCCACGGGGCTCAGGCGGAACTCGCAACGGCTGGCTTGGGATTGGCGCGGCAGTGGGGATGAACGCTTCACTGATGTCTCCTGGTGGGTGTTGTTTGGTCTTGATGACGTCCCATGTGCGAACGCAACCCATGGTTTTTAACTACTGGATTTGTACCAAAACTAGCTACGTCAGAAGAACTAGGTAAACCCCTGTCCGTTGCGCTGCAACGACCCGATCTTTGCGGTCTTGTCCTATGAAAAAGAGTGCTGCTTCGAACACACACCGACCGTCTGCCCTTGGCCGTATTTGTAGTCAAACTACGTCACTAATGCCGGAGAGCCGTCGGCAACCCACTTGAAACCAAAGCAAAGCCGCCATTACTGACCCGCGAAACGACGTTGAACCACGGTCGCCGCGTTGGTCTTCGACTGGCTTGGCGCAGAGCATCGGCTGGGTCGCGTCGATGCACTTGTGGACGTGGCGCTGGCCATCGCGCAGCGTAGCCAAGCTACAAGGATCGCCGAAGCCACTGACGATGCGAATGGGCAGCGTTGCCAGGGTTGACAACGCTCTGCTAGAGTCAATCGTAATCAAACTACATCGGCAATGGAGCACGGGGTGTGAGCCATCAAACAGGCTTTCCCAGGTTGTTGGGGGACGTGGGAGGCACCAATGCGCGCTGGGCCTGGCAGGCCGCGCCGGGGCTGCCGCTGTCGAACGTCAGCACGCTGGCGGCGCGCGAGCACGCGTCGATCGGCGACTGCATCGGCGCCTACCTGAAGCAGCAGGCGCTGCCTCGACCGCGCGACGTCGCCTTCGGCATTGCCACGGCCGTCACCGGCGACGCAGTGAGCATGACCAATCACCCGTGGTCGTTCTCGATCGATGCCTTGCGCCGCAGCCTGGGTGCGGCGCGCGTAAAGGTGCTCAACGACTTCGAAGCGCTGGCGCATGCGGTGCCTGTGCTGCCGGCCGCCGACTTGCAGGCCGTGGGCGGCGGCGCGGCGGTGCCCGGCGCGGCGCTGGCCGTCATCGGCCCCGGCACCGGCTTGGGCGTGTCGGGCCTGGTCAGCGACGGCAACGGCGGCTGGCGCGTCATCGCCGGAGAAGGCGGCCATGTCACGCTGGCGGCGTGCACCACGCGCGAATCGTCGCTGCTGGCTGTGATGCGTGAGCGCTTCGGCCATGTCTCGGCCGAGCGTGCGCTGTCAGGCCCCGGCCTGTTGAACCTGTACGAAGCGGCCTGCGTGCTCGACGGCGAAACGCCGGCGGCGCTCGATCCGGCTCAGGTCTTGACGCGCAGCCAGCCCGGCACGGCGGAGCACGATACGCAGTGCGAAGAGGCCTTGAAAACTTTTGCCGCGCTGCTCGGCACAGTGGCCGGCAACCTGGCGCTGACGCTCGGCGCGCGCGGCGGTGTGTTCATCGGCGGCGGCATCGTGCCGCGGCTCGGCGAGCGCTTTGCGGCGCTGCCGTTTCGCTCGCGCTTCGACGACAAGGGGCGCTTTCGTTCTTATTTGGAAGCGGTGCCGGTGTGGGTGATCACGGCACCGGCGCCGGCGTTGCTCGGCGCCGCGCGCGCCCTGGACAGCGGCGCTTGATGCAGCGCCCGCGCTGAGCGATCCGCAGCATGAGCGCCAACACCTTCGACAGCCCGCGCCTCGTCGCCGACGTCGGCGGCACTTACGCGCGCTTCACGCTCGAAACCGCGCCGGGTGTGTTCGAGCGCGCGGCGACGCTGCGTTGCGCCGATCACGCTGATTTCCATGCCGCCGTCAGTGCGTACCTGAAGACGCTGCCCACGGGCCGCATCCAGCACGCCGCGGTGGCCATTGCCAACCCCGTCGAAGGCGACGAGGTGCGCATGACCAACTACCACTGGCAGTTCTCGATCGAAGCCATGCGCGAGAAGCTGGGCTTCGACACGCTGGTGGTCGTCAACGATTTCACTGCGCTGGCCATGGCGCTGCCGCGCCTGGCCAGCGCCGATCGGCGGCAGGTCGGCGGCGGCCAGGCGCGCGAGCGCAGCGTCGTCGGCATCCTCGGCTC
>JANMHY010000854.1:0-2705 GCA_031375525.1 Burkholderiales bacterium | reverse complement strand
GGCTGGGCATCGAACTCCAAGTACGCCTTCCTCGGCGCGCTGCGCGCGTCGGCGCAGATGGTCAGCTACGAAATCGCGATGGGCTTCGCGCTCGTCGTCGTGCTGATGGTTTCGGGCAGCATGAACATGACCGAGATCGTCCTGCAGCAGGGCCGCGGCATGCTGGCCGACAAGGGCCTCACGTTCCTGTCGTGGAACTGGCTGCCGCTGCTGCCGATCTTCGTCGTCTATTTCATCTCGGGCCTGGCGGAAACCAACCGCCATCCGTTCGACGTTGTCGAAGGCGAATCGGAAATCGTCGCCGGCCACATGATCGAGTACTCGGGCATGGCGTTCGCGATGTTCTTCCTCGCCGAGTACGCGAACATGATTCTGGTCAGCACGCTGTGCGTGATCCTGTTCCTCGGCGGCTGGCTGGCGCCGGTCGATTCGGCGCTGTTCAACTGGATCCCGGGCTGGATCTGGCTCGCCATCAAGGTCTTCGTCGTCGTCACGATGTTCCTCTGGGTGCGCGCCACGTTCCCGCGCTTTCGCTACGACCAGATCATGCGGCTGGGTTGGAAAATTTTCATTCCCGTCACGCTCGTCTGGCTCGTGGTGGTGGGGCTGTGGATGCAGTCGCCCTGGTCCATTTGGGGATAAACCATGTTCTCCGCCGTCAAAGACTTCGCGAGCAGTTTCCTCTTGACCGAGTTGTTCAAGGGCATGGCCGTCACCGGCAAGTACTTCTTTGCGCGCAGCATCACCGTCCAGTTCCCGGAAGAGAAAACGCCGCAGTCGCCGCGCTTTCGCGGCCTGCATGCGCTGCGCCGCTATGAGAACGGCGAAGAGCGCTGCATCGCCTGCAAGTTGTGCGAAGCGGTCTGCCCCGCGATGGCGATCTCGATCGAATCCGAGGTGCGGGCCGACGGCACGCGACGCACGACGCGCTACGACATCGACCTGGCCAAGTGCATCTTCTGCGGCTTCTGCGAAGAGAGCTGCCCGGTGGACTCGATCGTCGAGACGCACATTCTCGAGTACCACGGCGAGAAGCGCGGCGACCTGTACTTCACCAAGGACATGCTGCTCGCCGTCGGCGACCGCTACGAAAAGGAAATCGCTGCCGCGCGCGAGGCCGATGCACCGTACCGATAAGAACATACAACGATGCTGCTCTTCTTGATCTTCTCCGCCGTGTTGCTCGGCGCGGGCTTCGGCGTCATCACCGCGCGCAGCACGGTGCATGCCGCGCTCTACCTCGTGCTGGCGTTTTTCAGTGCGGCCTGCGTGTGGATGCTGCTCAAGGCCGAGTTCCTGGCCATCGCGCTCGTGCTCGTCTATGTCGGCGCGGTGATGGTGCTGTTCCTGTTCGTCGTCATGATGCTGGACATCAACACCGATGCCTTCCGCGAGAATTTCTGGAAGCATTTCCCGCTGGCCGGCATCGTCGGCGCGCTGATCGCGCTCGAAATGACGCTGATCCTGCGCGGCGGCTTCGACCTCGGTACGCCCAAGCCCTTTCCGGCTGATATGGCGGGTGTTGCCAACACCAAGCTGCTCGGCATCGAGATGTACACCAACTACCTGTACCCGCTGCAACTCGCTGCCGTGCTGCTGTTGGTGGCCATCATCGCTGCCATTGCGCTGACGCTGCGCGAGCGCAAGGACAGCAAGCACATGGACCCGTCGCAACAGGTGCGCGTCAAGAAGGCCGACCGCGTGCGCCTCGTCAAAATGGCGCCCACGATCGAAGCGCCGAGTGCGCCGCCGCCCGTAGAGGAGAAACCGTGATGGGCACGCTGACCCTCTCGCACTTCCTCTCGCTCGGCGCGATCCTGTTCGCGCTGTCCGTCATCGGCATCTTCATGAACCGCCGCAACCTGATCGTGCTGCTGATGGCCATCGAGCTGATGCTGCTGGCGGTCAACATGAACTTCATCGCCTTCTCGCACTACCTGGGCGATATGGCCGGCCAGGTCTTCGTGTTCTTCATCCTCACCGTAGCGGCTGCTGAATCGGCCATTGGTCTTGCGATCCTCGTCGTGCTGTTCCGCAACCGCGCGACGATCAACGTGCAGGACATGGACACGCTCAAAGGCTAGAACTGTGTACCCCCAAGCTCACATTCGTTCGCTACCCCCCAAGGGGGCGCAGGCCTCCTTTGGGGCGGCCCGGCTGGAGGCCTGATGGCGATCTCTCAGAACCTTCTTCTCACTGTCGCCCTGGCGCCACTCGTTGGCGCCGTGATCGCCGGCTTCTTCGGCAAGACCATCGGCCGCAGTGGCGCGCACGTCGTCACCATCCTCGGCGTGCTGATCTCGTTGATCTGCTCGGCCGTCGTGTTGAAGGACGTGATCGCCGGCGCGCGCTTCAACGCCACCGTTTACGAGTGGATGGTGCTCGGCACCCTGAAGATGGAAGTCGGCTTCCTCGTCGATGGCCTGACGGCGATGATGATGGTCGTCGTCACCTTCGTGTCGTTGATGGTGCATCTCTACACCATCGGCTACATGGAGGAGGACGACGGCTACCAGCGCTTCTTCGCCTACATCTCGCTGTTCACGTTCAGCATGTTGATGCTGGTCATGAGCAACAACTTCCTGCAGCTCTTCTTCGGCTGGGAAGCGGTGGGCCTGGTGAGCTACCTGCTGATCGGCTTCTGGTTCAAGCGGCCGACGGCGATCTTCGCCAATATGAAGGCGTTCCTCGTCAACCGCGTCGGC
>JANMHY010000852.1:0-5471 GCA_031375525.1 Burkholderiales bacterium | reverse complement strand
GCCGCTGCCGACTTCACGGCGGCCGTTCTGCTCGGCGATCACCGTCACCGACAACCGCACCAGCGGCCGCACGTCGGCGGCGCGTGTGCCGTCGGCGCGCGCCACCATCACCACGTCGTGCTCTGCCGCCAGGCCGGCCATGACCTGCACCACGCGCGGATCCTTGGCGCGCGCCAGGCGCTCCACTTTTTCGAGCAGCGCCACCTTCTGCGTGCTGTCGAGCGTGCCGATCGGGTCGGTCGGCGCGTACAGCACATGGGCCGGCGCGACCTGCGGCACGCCGCCGACCTTGACGCGGCGGCTCTGGCCCGCGGCAGCGATCGAGCGCACGGTGCGCGCGGCGTCCTGCAGCGCCGCCTCGGAGATGTCGTCGCTGTACGCAAACGCGGTCTTCTCACCGGCCACCGCACGCACGCCGACGCCCTGGTCGATTGAAAAACTGCCGCTCTTGACGATGCCTTCTTCGAGGCTCCAGCCTTCGTGGCGCGTGCTCTGGAAATACAGGTCGGCGTCGTCGATGCGGTGCTCGGCCATCGTCGCCAGCGCCGCGGCCAGGTGGCGCTCGGTCAGGCCGTAAGGCCCGAGCAGCAGCGATTCGGCGACGGCCAGGCGTTCGAGGGTGGGTTCACGTGCGGTCATGCGCGCGATTCTAGGAGCGTGCCTGACCATCACGCTTCATGCTTCTTTACCCACGCGCAACGCAGGGGCGTCGGCAGTGGCCCGCACCGCGCGTTGTGGAGGGGCGCATTGCGCGAACCCGTCATCCACGTCACTCAAGGAGCACCTCATGAACAAGACCCTTGTTGCCGCCGCCGTACTGGCCCTGTCGGCCTTTGCCGCGTCTGCGGCCGGCACCGACACGCCGCGCATCGACAAGCGCCAGGCCAACCAGGAGCAGCGCATTGATTCGGGGCTGTCCTCGGGCGAGCTGACCAAGCCCGAAGCGCGGCGCCTGACCCACCAGGAGAACAGGATCAACAAGGCCGAGGACAAGGCCAAGGCCGACGGCGTGGTGACGGCGCAAGAGAAAAAGCGCCTGACCAAGGCGCAGAACAAGACCAGCCGCCACATCTACCGGCAGAAGCACGACGCTCAGGAACGCAAGTCCTGAGTCGACGACCCCTCGCTCGCTGCGCGAGCGCTCCCCCGAGGGGAGGCTCAGGCCGACGCTTGGGAGCGGCCCGGCGCTGGCCTGAGTCAAGCCTCGCCACGCAGCGCCAGCGCACGCTCGTAAAGGGCGTTGCGCGGCGCGCCGGTGATCGCGCAGGCCAGCAACACCGCCTGCTTGAGCGGCAGCTCGGCCAGCAGCAGCGTCAAGGTGCGCTCGGCAGCCGTGTCGAGTGCGGTTGTGGCGGCGGCTGCTTGTGCGTGCAAGACGAGCACGAACTCGCCACGCGAGCGGTTGGCATCGGCAGCCAGCCATGCGGGCGCAGCGCGCGCTTCGAGCGTGGCCACCTCTTCGAACTGTTTGGTCAGCTCGCGCGCCAGCGTGAGGCGGCGTGTGGGCATGGCCTCGGCCAGCGCGCCCGCCAACGCCGCCACGCGGTGCGGTGCTTCGAAGAGCACGATCGACTCGTCGCCGCGTGTGGCCAGCGCGTCGAGCCAGCTGCGGCGCTCGATGGCCTTGGCCGGCGCGAAGCCGACGAAGGCGAAGCCCGTTGCCAAGGCATCGCCGGCCACCGACAGCGCAGCGACGACGCTGCTCACGCCGGCAATCGGCACGCAGCGGTGGCCTGCAGCCTGCACCGCCGCCACCAGCGCCGCACCCGGGTCCGAGATGGCGGGCGTGCCGGCATCGCTGACGTAGGCCACACGCTCGCCGCGCGCCAGGCGCAGGATCACCTTGGCCGCGGCATCGCGCTCGTTGTGCTCGTGCAGCGCCAGCAGCGGCTTGTGCAGGCCGAGGTGGTTGAGCAGACCCGCGGACACGCGCGTGTCTTTGCAGGCCACGGCATCGACGAGGCCCAGCACCTGCACCGCGCGCAGTGTCAGGTCGGCGAGATTGCCGATCGGCGTGGCCACGACATACAACGCGCCCGCCGGATACTGCTGCGCGCCGGCCGCAACGGCGGCGGCCTGGGCGATGATCGCGGGCAAGGACATGTCGGACGCAGCGATGGCTCTGTTCTCCCGCGGTAACTCACGCAACACAACCACACGCCAAGCGACGGGCCAAAGCGCGGAAGACCGCGCGTGGGCGCATCTGCAACGCGCCGGGCTGACGCTGGTGGCGCGCAATTATCGGGTCGCGCGCGGCCCCAACGCGCGCGGCGGCGAGATCGATCTGATTTGCCGTGAGCGCGACGGCACGCTCGTCTTCGTCGAAGTGCGTGCACGCGCCGACACCAGGCACGGCGGTGCCGCGGCGAGCGTGAGTGCATCCAAGCGTGCGAGTCTGGTGTTTGCAGCGCAGCGCTTCATCGCGGGTTTGGCGGTCGTGCCGCCGAGCCGCTTCGATGTCGTGGCGATCGACGGCGAACAGCTGCGATGGCTCAAAGCAGCGTTTGACGCGAGCTAGGAACCGAGCCCGCGAGGTGCTGTCATATGATCCACGCTCATGCTTGAGCAGCGCATTCAGCAGCAATTCTTCGAGTCAGCCGACTTGATTTCGCAAAGCGCCGACGCGCTGTCGCGGCCGATCGCGCAGGCGGTGGCGGCGCTCTTGGGCTGCATCACCGCGGGCGGCAAGGTGTTGATCGTCGGTGGCGGCGCTTCGGCGGCACTGGCGCCGTATGCGGCGGCGTTGTGGGTCGGGCGCTTCGAGCGCAACCGGCCGCCGCTGGCGGCGATGGCACTAGGCCAGCAAGGCGCGGTGATGGCGGCGTTGACCGAGGGCGCGGAGCCGCACCAGGCGCTGGCCAAGGAAGTGCGCGCGCTGGGTGTGCCCGGCGACGTGTTGATCGCGCTGGCCGCCGGCCGCTCGCCGACACCGCTGATCGCCGCCGTGCAGGCTGCGCTCGGCAAAGACATGAGCGTGATCGCGCTGACCGGCGCCGACAACGGCATTGCCGAGCTGCTCGGCGAGACCGATGTCCACATTGCCGTGCCGCACGAGCGTGCGGCGCGGATCGTCGAGTGCCACGCGCTGGTCCTGCACTGCATGGCCGACGCGCTGGATCTGCAATTGATGGGTGAACAGGATTCCGCATGAACACAAAACAAACACCACGCGCCTCCTCGCTGCGCGCCGCGCGCACGATCACATTGGCCGTGCTGGCCGCGGCCACGCTCGGCGGCTGTGTCGCGCTGGCGATCGGCGGCGCCGCCATGGGCACGGCCATGGTGGTCACCGACCGCCGCACCGCCGGCGTGCAGGTTGAAGACCAGAGCATCGAACTCAAGTCGCGCACGCGCATCCGCGAGGCCGTGGCCGACCGCGGGCACGTCAACACGACCAGCTTCAACCGCATGGTGCTGATCACCGGCGAAGTGGCCAGCGAGGCCGACCGCGTCGCGGTCGAGCAGGCCATCGCCCGCATCGAGAACGTGCGCTCCACGGTCAACGACTTGGCGGTGATGGAGCCGACCTCGCTCGCCCAGCGCTCCGGCGACACCATCCTCACCAGCAAGGTCAAGGCCACGTTCGTCGATGCCAAAGATCTGCAGACGCCGGCCTTCAAGGTCGTCACCGATCGTGGCACCGTTTACCTGCTGGGCCGCGTCACCGAACGCGAAGCAGCGCGCGCGGCCGAGCTGGCGCGCAGCATTTCCGGCGTGCAGAAAGTCGTGCGCGTGTTCGAGATCCTGACCGAGGCCGAACTGGCGACGCTGGGCGATCAGCCGAAGAAGTAGAGCCCTAGCGCGTCAGCCGGCGGATCAGGCTCGACGTGTCCCAGCGCCGCCCGCCCATCGCCTGCACGTCGGCATAGAACTGATCGACCAGCGCGGTCACCGGCAGCTTGGCGCCGTTGCCCCGGGCCTCGCCCAACACGAGGCCGAGGTCTTTGCGCATCCAATCGACGGCAAAGCCGAAGTCGAATTGGTCGTCGGCCATCGTCGCGCCGCGGTTGTCCAACTGCCAGCTTTGCGCCGCGCCCTTGCCGATGACGTCGAGCACGAGCTTCATGTCCAGGCCCGCCTTCTGACCGAAGGCGATGCCCTCGGCAAGGCCCTGCACCAGGCCGGCGATGCAGACCTGGTTGACCATCTTGGCGAGCTGGCCCGCGCCCGATTCGCCGATGCGCGTCACCGCCTTGGCCATCGCCATCGCCACCGGTTGCATGGTGTCGAACGGCGTCTGATCGCCGCCGCACATCACGGTGAGCACGCCGTTGACGGCGCCGGCCTGGCCGCCCGAGACCGGCGCATCGATGAAGTGCAGGCCACGCGCGCGTGCCGCCGCATGCAACTCGCGCGCCACCGCCGCTGAGGCCGTGGTGTGATCGACGAAGACTGCGTCGCGTGCCATGCCGGCGAATGCGCCGTCACCGCCGAGCACGACCGAGCGCAAGTCGTCGTCGTTGCCGACGCAGGCGAAGATGATCGACGCATCTGCGGCCGCTTCGCGCGGCGTGCTGGCGGACTTGCCGCCGTACTCTGCCACCCAGGCTTGCGACTTCGCAGGCGTGCGGTTGAAGACGGTGACGCGATGCCCGGCGCGCGCCAAGTGGCCCGCCATCGGCAGGCCCATCACGCCCAGGCCGAGAAAAGCGACGTTCTGCGCCGCGATCGGCGCGTAAGGCTTCGGGGTCGAAGTGCTCATCGAGGCTCCAAAAAAGAGCACGACCTCGTCAGAGGCCGTGTTGATTTCAGCGAAGCGTCAGATTACACGATGCTCAGGTGCTCCGTGCCCGCCGCCAAATCCGACGAGCGGGCGCGCTGGCTGTTGAGCTTGATCTGCAGCCGCAAGTCGTTGACCGAGTCGGCGTTGCGCAGCGCGTCTTCGTAGGTGACGAGGTTGGTCTCGTACAGATCGAACAGCGCCTGGTCGAAGGTCTGCATGCCGAGTTCGCGCGAGCGCTTCATCAGCTCTTTCATCTCGCCGACCTCGCCCTTGAAGATCATGTCGGCGATCAGCGGCGTGTTGAGCAGGACCTCGACCGCGGCGATACGGCCCTTGCCCTCCTGGCGCGGCAGCAGGCGCTGCGAGACCAGCGAGCGCAGGTTCAGCGACAGATCCATCAGCAGTTGGGCTCTACGCTCTTCCGGGAAGAAGTTGATGATGCGGTCCAGCGCCTGGTTGGCGCTGTTGGCGTGCAGCGTGGCCATGCACAGGTGGCCGGTCTCGGCGAAGGCCACCGCGTGTTCCATGGTCTCGCGGTCGCGGATCTCGCCCATCAGGATCACGTCCGGCGCCTGACGCAGCGAGTTCTTCAGAGCGGCGAACCAGTCGTCGGTGTCGATGCCGACCTCGCGCTGGGTGACGATGCAGTTCTTGTGCGGATGCACGAACTCCACCGGGTCTTCGACAGTGATGATGTGGCCGTACGAGTTCTCGTTGCGGTAGTCGACCATGCCGGCCAGCGAGGTGC
>JANMHY010000827.1:0-1970 GCA_031375525.1 Burkholderiales bacterium | reverse complement strand
GGAAATTCACGAGATGCTGCAAGGCAGCTTCAAGCAGCTCAACACCGAGTTCGGTTTTGCGCTGTCGCTGACGCGCCTGCCGACGCTGGAGCGCACCGACCGCGAGCTCGATCTGATCGAGAGCAGCTACGTGCAGTACCTGGGCTTGTCCAACGCGCTGCGCTTGGCCGAGCCGCGCTTCATGGAGCAGTTCCGGCGCATGCTGCTGTCCAAGCTGAACATGGTTTTCGAAAACGCCAGCGGCGAGATCGAGCTGTGGAACAAGTCGGCTTCGACGCAGGTGGACTCGCAACTGCGCGACCGCCGCCGCGGCTTCAAGCGCCGCCGCGAAAGCCTGGAGCGCATCCAGACCGCGGCCGGCGAGCTCGATGCGCGCATCGCCGATCTGGAGCAGCAGGAAAAGCGCACGCAGGAACTGTGGGCCAACGTGCGCCAACAGGCGGCTGCGCTGCGGGATGCGACTGCGCATGGCGGCGACACGGCGGCGATGCCGGCGCTGCGCGCTGCCGGCTGACAGCGCCTTCCGGCACGCCGCGCGACACTCGCGGGGTGTCGCGGAAAAACAAACCCCCTGAGTCGCCGTCCTTCGCCGCGCGCGTGATCGCGTGGCAACAACGCTATGGCCGCCACGCGCTGCCGTGGCAGAACACGCGCGACCCGTACCGCGTCTGGCTGTCGGAGATCATGCTGCAGCAGACGCAGGTGACGACGGTGCGGGACTACTACGCGCGCTTCCTGCAACGCTTTGCCGACGTGGGGGCGCTCGCCGCGGCGCCGCTCGACGATGTCCTGGCGCTGTGGAGCGGGCTGGGTTACTACAGCCGCGCGCGCAACCTGCACCGTTGTGCGCAGGTGGTGGTGAGAGAACACGGCGGCGCGTTTCCCGACAGCGCAGCAGCATTGACGGCGTTGCCCGGCATCGGCCGCTCGACGGCTGCCGCGATCGCCGCCTTCTGCTTCGGCGAGCGCGTGGCCATCCTCGACGGCAACGTCAAGCGCGTGCTGACGCGTGCGCTCGGCTTCGACGCGGATCTGGCCGTGGCCGCCAACGAGCGCGCGCTGTGGGAACAGGCGCAGGCGCTGTTGCCCGAGTGCGGTATCGAGCGCTACACACAGGGCCTGATGGATCTCGGCGCGACGCTGTGCACCACGCGCGCGCCGCGCTGCCACGACTGCCCGCTGGCGACGACTTGCGCGGCCAAGGCGCAGGGCCGGCCTGAACGCTATCCGGTGAAGACGAAGAAGGGCAAGCGTGGCGCTCGCAGTAACGCCCTGTTGTGGCTGACCGATGCGCAGCAACGCGTGTGGTTGACCCAGCGCGAGCCCAAAGGTGTGTGGGCGGGACTGTGGACGCTGCCGCTGTTCGACTCTGTCGATGCGCTGCAGGACCTCACCAGCACCTGGCCCGGCCGAGGCCAGGCGCTGCTGCCGATCAACCACGCACTGACGCACTTCGATTGGCGGCTCGAACCGTGGCAGCACGCGCTTGGAGGGCGCGTGTCGGCTGCTCGACGCACTGCGATCGAAGCGACGCTGTCGGCGGGTACGTGGTTTGAGCGCGAAGATGCGCTGGCACTGGGTTTGCCTGCGCCAATACGCAAACTACTGCTGACCTACTGAACGACGCCTTTGCCCTTCAAGTATTCGTGGACCAGCCGCAAGCGCGCCTGCGGATCGGGCAGCGTCATCAGCTTTTGTTTTGCAGCCAGAGGAATCGGCAGAATCTCGCACCAGCGGTTGGCCACCCAGCCGGCGTCGTCCAAGCGGTAAGGCTCGGCAAAGGGCGAGTCGCCTTTTTCGATCAACGAAGCGATCACCTGCTGCAACGCGCGCACCGTGCCGAACAGCTCTGCTGCCGGCGAGACCGTCTCGTCGGGCATCAGCAGTTCGATCTCGCTGCTCCACAACCCGTTGTCCTGCTGCGCCGGCTTGCCGACGATGGTGAAGCGCTCGATGCCCAGGCAGCGCAG
>JANMHY010000816.1:0-6694 GCA_031375525.1 Burkholderiales bacterium | reverse complement strand
GCTGCGAATCTCGTCGATGACCGAGCGATCCTCGTCGGTTAAGTGCAATTCCGTTTGACGCATGACCACACCTCTTTGCACCGAATGGCGATAGCAAGAGTGTATTCATGTTTCGTTACTTGCGTGTTTATGTACTAGGGGCTTGTCGGCCCTCGGCTCGCGGCGCTGAATGCGCATTCCACCACCAGCAGACGGAAGGAGTGCGCATGAATACGACATCGATGTTCGCCGCCTGGCGTCGCTTGGCCACCTTGCTCATTGTCCTGCTCGGCTGCGCGGTCTGGCCGGCCGGCGCCCAGGACAAGCCCTACACCGAGGGCTCGGTGTGGACTGTCAGCATGATCCGCGTCAAGCCGGGCATGTTCGACGTTTACATGCGTGACGTCCTGCCGCTGCGCAAGAAGATGAACGAGGAAGCCAAGCGCCAGGGCTTGCTGCTGTCCAGCCATGTGCTTTCTGGTAGCGCATCTGGCAAGGACGACTGGGATGTGATGTTCCTCGAGGAGTACAAGAACTGGGCCGCCTTCGACGGCATGAGCGCCAAGTACGACGCGATCCTGCTCAAGGTGATGGGCAGCGAGGACAAACAGGTACAGGTCATGACCAAGCGCGGCGAAGTGCGCGAGATCATGGGTGACAAGGTGATGCAGGAACTGATCATCAAGTGAGTGGGTAGGAGAAACGCAGCGGGCGCGGTGCGATCTCGCATTCGGGCTCGGCCATGGTGCGCACCATCGCAGCCATCGCCGTCGGGCGCGCGGCCAGCGGGTGCATCATTGCGCTTCGGGCCTGGAGGCGGGCCTGGTTCAAGGAGCGAATGCATGGCGAGCAACATCAACGGCCCGGGCATCTATCTGGCGCAGTTCGCGGGCGACACCGCGCCGTTCAACTCATGGTCCGCGATCACGCAGTGGGCCGCTTCGCTCGGCTTCAAGGGCGTGCAGATCCCGTCGTGGGACGGCCGCCTGTTCGATCTGGCGACGGCGTCTGAATCGAAGACCTACTGCGACGAGATCGCCGGTGTGGCGCGTGACAACGGTGTCGAGATCACCGAGCTCGGCACGCACTTGCAAGGCCAGCTCGTCGCGGTGCACCCGGCGTACGACGAGGCCTTCGATGCCTTCGCGCCGGCGGCCGTGAAGGGCAAGCCGGCAGAGCGCCAGCGCTGGGCGGTGGAGCAGATGCTGCTGTCGGCGCGCGCGTCGAAGCATCTCGGCCTCACCTCCAACGTCAGCTTTCCCGGCGCGCTGGCGTGGCCGTACCTGTACCCGTGGCCGCAGCGCCCCGCCGGTTTGATCGAGGCCGCGTTCGACGAACTGGCCAAACGCTGGCGGCCGATCTTCGATGCCTTCGATGAGGCCGGCTGCTACGTCTGCTTCGAGCTGCACCCGGGCGAAGACCTGTTCGACGGCGTGACCTTCGAGATGTTCCTGGAGCGCGTCGACAACCACCCGCGCTGCTGCATCAACTACGACCCGTCGCACTTCCTGCTGCAGCAGCTCGACTACCTCGAGTTCATCGACATCTACCACGAGCGCATCAAGGCGCTGCACATCAAGGACGCCGAGTTCCGGCCGAACGGCCGCCAGGGCGTGTACTCGGGTTATCAGCCGTGGATCAACCGGGCCGGGCGTTTTCGTTCGCTCGGTGATGGCCAGATCGATTTCAAGTCGATCTTCTCGAAGATGGCGCAGTACGGCTACGAGGGCTGGGCGGTGATGGAGTGGGAGTGCTGCCTGAAGCACCCGGAGCAGGGCGCGGCCGAAGGCGCGCCGTTCATCCGCGACCACATCATCCGCGTCACTGAAAAAGCGTTCGACGACTTTGCCGGTGCGGCGCACGACGCGGCGCAGTTGAAGCGGATGCTGGGGCTGTGAATCGCATCCGCCTGGGCATGGTCGGCGGCGGCGAGGGCGCCTTCATCGGCGCCGTGCATCGCATCGCGGCGCGCCTCGATGACCACTACGAGTTGATCGCCGGCGCGCTGTCGGCCACGCCGAAGAAGGCACAGCGCTCCGGCCGCGCACTCGGCCTCGCCGACGACCGCATCTACAGCGACTACGCCGCGATGGCGCAGGCCGAGGCGGCGCGGCCCGACGGCATCGAGGTGGTGGCCATCGTTACGCCAAATCATCTGCACGCGCCGGTGGCCACGGCCTTCCTGAAGGCAGGCATCCACGTCATCTGCGACAAGCCGGTGACGACGACGAGCCGGGACGCGAAGAAGCTGCTCGCGCTGGCGAAGAAGACAAAACGCATCTTCGCCGTGACGCACAACTACAGCGGCTACCCGATGGTGCGGCACGCGCGCCAGATGGTGCGCGAAGGCGCGCTCGGCGAGATCCGCGTCGTGCAGGTCGAGTACCCGCAGGACTGGCTCACCGAGGCGCTGGAGAAGACTGGCCAGAAGCAGGCTGACTGGCGCACCGACCCGGCGCGCAGCGGGGCCGGCGGCGCCATCGGCGACATCGGCACGCACGCGCATCACCTGGCGGCCTACGTGACCGGGCTCGAACTCGACGAGGTCTGCGCCGATCTGAGCCGCTTCGTCAAAGGCCGTGCGCTCGACGACAACGCGCAGGTGATGCTTCGCTACCGCAACGGCGCACGCGGCCTGCTCTGGGCCAGCCAGGTGGCGCCGGGCAACGAAAACAACCTGCGCCTGCGCGTCTACGGCAGCAAGGGCGGGCTCGACTGGCGCCAGGAGCAGCCGAATCAGTTGCACTGGTCGCCGTTCGGTCAGCCGACGCAGACGATCGCTCGTGCGACGGGTGCGGCAAATGCCGCGGCGGCGCGTGTGTCGCGGATTCCGTCCGGGCATCCGGAGGGTTATCTCGAAGGCTTTGCGACGCTGTATGCCGAGATCGCGCAGGCGATCCGCGCCGCGCGGCGCGGCGGGCCGAAGGCCGACAAGGCGGCGCACTTCCCAACCCTCGAGGACGGCTTGAAGGGTGTGGAGTTCATAGAGGCGGTGGTCGCCTCGTCGGCGCGCGGTGGGCGGTGGGTGCGCATGCGGCGCTGAGCGCGCAGCCGCGTCGCGGAAGACGGTTTTTGCCAGTGTTCGGTAGCGCACAGACACGCCGGGCGTCTCGCGGGCAGTGTGGCTTCTGCAAACCCGGCCGCGTGAAGTGCTGGCGCCCTCAAGGAGTCTGCGCATGAGTTTTGATTGTTTGCCTCGGTTGATCGCTGCGGTGCTGGCAATGGTGCTGCTGCCGGCCCTCGCGCAGACCCCAGCGTCGGCTGCCAGTTCGCCGGCGCCGAAGGTCTCGACACCCGGGCCGCGGGTGCAGACGCCGGCCGAGGTTCGCGAAGGGGCTTCGATCCCGGGCGATCTGAGGCCAGAAGAGAAGGTCACGCCGCAGATCGTCATCCCCTTGCGCAAGGGCGCACCGCCGACGAAGGCAGAACGCGGTGCGGTACGGCCTGGCACTGCGGCATCTTCTGTGGGCATCGACGACGCCGCGGCGCGCTGCGAGGCTCAGTCGTCGAAGGTGGCGCGGGAGAAGTGTGGCGCGGGGATTGCCCAGAAGCCGCTGCCTCAGCCCACCCGCTAGCGGTCGCGAGTGCCGGCCAGGGCCATCACGTGCCTGCCTAGGACACCGGCTCGATCTCGACGAGGTCTGCGCGGATCTGAGCCGTTTCGTCGCTGGGTGCGGTTGCCGCGCAGCGTAGAGGCGTCCACAGGTGAGTATCTGCTGTGGAGCGGATTGCGCTAAGCAGGGCCATGTCTGCTTCCACTAGCGGGCAGCTGAACTCATCCACCAGTTCCGCAGTCAGCCCCCGCCTAGGAGTTTGTTCGCGTATGGCAGCACTAGTGGGCCCACGGCGCTCGCCAGCGTCCAGGCCCTTTCCCCAAGCTTGCCCATCTTGTCGAGGTTGTCACAGACCTTGGCCGTCTTCTCGACCACCTCTCCTGTCCTGGCAAACAGGCCCTTCGCTTTCTCTGGTGCCGCTTCGAATGCCTGCGCGAGCGGCTTCTCCTGAGTCTTGTAGGCCCCGGCCACTTGCTGCAACGCGTCCTGCAACGGCCTCGAGCCCTGCACGCCGTAAACCCGAAGAGCCGCACGGATCGTCTCGACCTGTCGCTGGATGAAGTCGCGCAGGAACGGAGGTAGTTCGGTGTCTCGCACCGCGACTTCCAGTGAATCGAGCTCCGCCTGGAGCTCCTTCATGTCTTCAGGGGGCATGTCCGGTTCGTCTTCGTCGCGCAGTGCCCACGCAGCCCACTCGAACACCTTGCGGCACTCGGCCGGTTGAATGTTGCCGCGGTGACCGTGCCATTGGGAATGAAGCTGACCCGGCGCGGCGACGTTGCGCAATCGTTCAAAGCCTGGACTCGTCAGGTTCGCCGGGACACCGTGGGCGTCCAGACGCTGGCGCGCGAATGCAATCTCTGCACGGAGCGCCATGACGCACGCAGCCACGTCGTCTTCGCAATGGGGGCTAGCCTTGTCGATGCCGAACACATCGGCCCAGGTTTGGACCAATTGAAAGTCGTTCGGCTGTGCGGCCAACTTGTCGTAGATCCGATAAAGGCGAGCGGCAGAATTCATTGGTATGTGGGGTAACTCACGGTGAATGATTTGTAGCCAACCTCAGCAGCCACAGCTTGATGCAATCGAACGGCTAGAGGTTCGACCAAAGACCAGAGGGGAAAGTGCTTCATGCCAGTCTTGATGTATCGAAGCCCTTGATGTTCATTCAGCCCCACAAGCATCCACATTGCGTCCACGTCGTTCTGGTGCTCCTTGAAGATACTCAAGAGCGCAAGTTCCTTTGCCTTGCGATGGCATGCGTGTAAGTCGTGCCCGTACTTCTGTCCTCTGAGTTCCTTCACCGTTACGCCCCTGTGGCGAAGGTACGACTTCAGCGTGAGTTCGATACCGTGGAGCGCTAGGAAATAGGCTGGGATCGACGATATTTGATTGCCGGGGTTCTTCTCGGCGGCGCGTGCGTCTAGGAGCATCGCAGCCTCGATGTAGTCGTAGGCGTACCGCGCCAGCCCGTCCGCTGTCTGGCGTTCTTCTTCTGTCAGTGCAGTGGCCTCGGGCTTCTTGTTCATGGCTGCGATTGTCGCCCGCTCGCGAATCAGTTGCGTCGCTGCTCAGAGTTCAACGTCGGCGTCTTCTGTTCTCGGCAGACGCTGCCGTCCAAGCGAATCCAACAAACTGCCGGTCTCTTGGGAGCGGTCGACGTTTGAGAAGGCTCGCTCCCTATGTTCTGCGGTGTGCTTGACCAAGCACGCCCCCCGTGCAAACCCCGATGTGTGATTGATTGATTTATTTATTTGACGACCTACCATGATCACATCAGGCCGCCCAATTCGATGTCTTCCAATGCCACCATCGCCGACATCGCCCGCCAGGCCGGCGTCGGCACCGCCACGGTGGACCGGGTGCTCAACCGCCGCCCGGGGGTCAATGCCGAGACGGTGCAGCGGGTGCTGCAGGTGGTGGCCGAGCTCGGCGCGCCGCCGCAACGCGGGCGGCCGCGCATCGGCGAGAACTTTCGCTTTGCCTTCGTGCTGCCGGCCGAGGCGGCGCCGTTCAACGAGCTGGTCGATCGGCTGATCGCGCAGGCGGCGGGTGAGTTTCGGCATCAGCACATCACCGAGGTCACGCACCGCATCGACAGCACGGACGCGGCGGCCTTTGCGGCAGAGCTGGCGCAACTGAGTGAGTGCGACGGTGTGGCGGTGATGGCGCCGGACCTGCCTCCCGTCAAGCTGGCGATCAACGAGCTGGTGCGCACCGGCGTGCACGTGGTGACGCTGTTCTCCGACGTCGCCGGCTCGATGCGCGAGACGCACATCGGCGCCGACAACCGCGCCGCCGGCCGCACCGCCGGGCTGCTGCTCGGCCGCATGGCGGCGAGCGGCGGCGCGCGCGACACGCTGCTGCTGAGCTCGCAGGCCACCCGTTTGTCAGGCGAGATCGAGCGGCGCATTGGCTTTGCGCAGGTCATCGAAGAGCGCTTTCCGAAGCTGAAGGTGCTGCGCACGCCGGACCTGCCGGCCAGCGACAGCGGCGCCTGCCGCGCGCTGCTGCGCTTCCTGCGCAGCGACAGCGTCGATGTGGCGAAGATCGCAGGCATCTACAACGTCGGCTGCGGCAGCGCGGGCGTGGCCCGCGCGCTCGAGAGCCTGGGCCTCACCGGCAGCGTCGGCGCCGTGGCGCATGACTTCAACGACGAACACCGCACCTTGCTCGGCGCCAACGGCCTGGCCTATGTGCTGCACCAGGACATTCACTACTGCATCTCCGCAGCGGCGCGCGTGTTGCGCGCGCTGTGCGAGAACGTGCGCGGCGCCCTCAACGTGGTGCAACCGCGAATCGAAATCTTGACGGCCGAGAACCTGCATTAGACGGCGGTCGGATGTGTGCCCGTGATCGATCAACCGTAGGAGCCAATCGATGAAATCATTGCTGACCAAGCTGCCGGGCGTTGCCGCCCTGGCCACCGCCACTGCATTGAGCCTGGGCAGCAGCGCTGCCTTCGCCCAGGACAAGACCATTACCTTGTGCTGGGCCGCGTGGGACCCGGCCAACGCTCTCGTGGAGCTGTCGAAGGACTTCACCGCCAAGAGCGGCGTGAAGATGAAGTTCGAGTTCGTGCCCTGGCCGAACTTCGCCGACCGCATGCTCAACGAGTTGAACTCCAAGGGCAAGCTGTGCGACCTGATCATCGGCGACAG
>JANMHY010000812.1:0-1642 GCA_031375525.1 Burkholderiales bacterium | reverse complement strand
GTCTGGCGCTGGTAGCTGTCGATGGCATCCCATTTGTTGACCGCGACGACGACCGCACGGCCGGCCTCGACGATGTAGCCGGCGATGTGCGCGTCCTGGTCGGCCACGCCCTGCGCCGCGTCGAGCAGCAGCACACAGACGTTGGCGTCGGAGATCGCCTGCAGCGTCTTCACGACCGAAAATTTCTCGATCGCTTCGAAGACCTTGCCCTTGCGCCGCAGCCCCGCGGTGTCGATCAGGTCGAAGCGCTGGCCATTGCGCTCGAACGGCACATGGATCGCATCACGTGTCGTGCCCGGCAGGTCGAACGCGACCAGGCGCTCCTCGCCGAGCCAGGTGTTGATCAGCGTGCTCTTGCCGACATTGGGCCGGCCGGCCACCGCCAGGCGGATCGGCTTGCTGCCGTCGAGTGCGCGCTCGTCTTCGGGCTCGGCAATCTCCAACCCGTCGAGCACGACGTCCATCAGGCTGCGAATGCCCTGCCCGTGCGCCGCCGACACGGCGATCGGCTCGCCGATGCCGAGCTCGTGAAACTCCGCCAGCAGCGGCGACTCGCTCATGCCCTCGGCCTTGTTGACGGCGAGGAAGACACGCTTGCTGGCCGTGCGCAGGTAGCGTGCGATGTCGTGATCCTGACCCGACACGCCGGAGCGCACATCGACGACGAAGACCACCGCGTCGGCTTCGGCGACGGCCTGCTTGGTCTGCTTGGCCATTTCGGCAACGACGCCGACGGGCTTCTCGGGCTCGAATCCTCCCGTGTCGATGGCGATGAACTCGCGGCCGCCAACGTGGCCGTCGCCGTAGTGACGGTCGCGCGTCAGGCCAGCGAAGTCGGCAACGATGGCGTCGCGGCTTTTTGTCAGCCGGTTGAACAGCGTCGATTTGCCGACGTTGGGCCGGCCCACCAGGGCAATGACCGGCTTCATCTTGATGACCTATTCGGGACGGAACGCGAACAGGCCGCCTTTCTTCGTGGTCACGAGGACGGTGTTGCCCAGAACGACGGGCGCACCGATCACCTGCGAGCCATCGGTCGGCAGGCGCAGCAGCGTCTTGCCGTTGGCGCGGTCGAGAAAGTGCACCTGGCCTTCGAAGTCGCCGACGATGACCGTGCGGCCGACAACCAGCAGCCCCGACAGATCGCGGTGCAGCAGTTGCTCCGCAGTCCATGCCAGATCACCAGTGGCCGCGCGCCAGGCGGTGATGCGGCCGCTGCCGTCGGCACTGGCGACGAGGTCGGCATCGGCGCCGATGGCCTGCGCGCCGCCGGTGTTCTTGGTCCAAAGCAAGGTGCCGGTCTGCGCATTGGCGCAACCGACGGCCGACTGGAAGGCGCGGGCGCAGACGACGTCGCCGGCGCGGGCCGCAGGGCCGACCAGATCGGCCACGCGTTCGACTTCATTGGTGCCGCGCGGGTTGGCCAACGCCACTTCCCAGCGCACGCTGCCGCGCAGCGGGTCGATACCGGCCAGACGCTGGCCCTGGCCGACCAGCAGCGTGTCCTTGAAGGCGCTGACGACGCCGGGTTGCGACAGCGTCAGCGGGTCGCCGGCGCGCCGCCCATCCCACCGGTAGCGGCCGGGCTGGACGTCGGAGGCCGGCACCGCGCGCGCGACGGCCATCACGAAGTCGGGCGCGG
>JANMHY010000809.1:0-7352 GCA_031375525.1 Burkholderiales bacterium | reverse complement strand
GGCTCGTCCATCAGCAGCACCTTCGGGTCGAGCACGTAGGCGCGCGCGATGGCCACGCGCTGCTGCATACCGCCCGAGAGTTGGTGCGGGTACGCGTGCTCGTAGCCGCCGAGGCCCATCAGCGAGATGATCTGCTCAATGCGCCGCTTGCGCTCCGCGGCATCGACCGACAGCGAGTGCAGGCCAAACTCGATGTTGTCCCAGACCGTCTTCCACGGAAACAGCGCGAAGGCCTGGAACACGACCGCGCGGTCGGGGCCGGGCTTCGTCACCACCTCGCCATCGACCATGACCTGACCACCCGTCGGATGCTCGAGCCCCGCGGCCATGCGCAGGCAGGACGTCGTGCCGCAGCCCGATGGGCCAACGATGGCGACGAACTCGCGGTCAGCCACCGTCAGCTCGATGCCTTGCAGAGCGACGAATTCCTTGCCGCCCTGCTTGAAGACGCGACCGACGTTGTTGAAGACGATGTTGGCCACGCGTTTCCTAGGACAAGCCTCTGCGCTTTTCGATGACGAGCTGCACGCGCCGCAGCGCCACGTCGATCAGGAAGCCGACGATGCCGATGGCGACCATGCCGCACATCACGGTGCTCGTGGACACCGCGGCCTGGCCTTTGACCATCATGTTGCCGACGCCGCTGGCAGCAACGATCAACTCGGCGCCGACGAGCGATTGCCAACCGAGGCCCGCGGAGATGCGCAAGCCCGCAACGATGGAAGGCACGGCGGCCGGCAGCAGCACCTCGGTCATCGAGCGCCATGCATTCGCGCCCAGCATCTGCGAGGCCTCGATGTACTTGCGATCAACCTGCTTGGCGCCGCGGTAGGTGTTGATCAACACGGGCGGGAACGCGCCCATGAAGATGATCAGCACCGGGCCGCCGATGCCGGTGCCGAACCACAGCGCGGCGAACGGCACCCAGGCGATCGGCGCGACGAAGCGCACCGCTTCGAAGGCCGGCGAGACGATGCGATCGACCCACTTGAACCAGGCCATCAGCAGCCCGAGCGGAATGCCGACCAGCACCGCCAAGCCGAAGCCCATCAGGAAGCGCTGCAAGCTGGCCAGCAAATGCTCTTGCAACGTGTGGCCGGCAAACGGCTCGACCAGCAGTTGCACGAAGCGCGTGAAGACCTCCCACGGCGCCGGCAAGAAGGTGCGCGAGGTGATGCCCGCCAACGCAGCGATGGTCCACAACGCAAAGAAGCTCAGCGCGCCGGCGACGGACAGGCGCCAGAAGCGAGCAGGATCCAAACGCGGCTCGATCACGCGAGCGCCTTCCAAGGCATCACACGCTGCTCGATCCAGCCGAGCAATTGCGTCATCGCCCAGCCGCACAGCGCCACGCTGACCATGCCGACCAAAATCATCGCGGGGAAGATGTCCTGCGCTGCCTGGTTCAAGATCTGCCCGAGACCTGTCACCGCGCCGACGAGTTCGGCAGCCACGAGCGTCGTCCACGAGGCCTGCAGCGACAGACGCAGCCCGGTGAAGATGCTCGGCAGCGCGCCGGGGATCAGCACCTCGCGCCAGTAGCGCCAGCCTTTGACGTCGAGCATCGCCGCCGCTTCGAAGATCGGCCGCTCGATCTGGCGCACGCCGGTGTAGCTGTTGATCACCGACGGCACGAAGGCCGAGACGAAGATCACCATCATCTTGGCGGCGTCGCCGAGGCCAAGCCAGACGATGGCCAGCGGAATCCACGCCAGCGGCGGGATCGGCCGCAGCATCAGAAAGATCGGGTTGATGAAGGCCTCGGCGACGCGGCTCGCGCCCATCGCCAGGCCGATCATCACGCCAACGGACGACGCGACGACAAAGCCCATCGTCACCAGCAGCACGCTGCGCAGCACATGCTCGTGCAAGCGGGCGTTGCTGTAGCCCTCGACCGTGATCTGTTGCAGCGCGCTGCCCACTTCGGCCGGCGTCGGGAAGCGCGCCGGCGAAATAAAGCCGGTGACCGCGGTCAGCACCTGCCACAGCGCGAGCACCACCGCCAAGCCGAGCAGCGCACCGCCGGCTCGCGTGAGCAGTGAGCGTGACGGGGTGGAGGTGAGCATGCCGGCTTGGTTGTAAACGTTTTCAGTTTGGAGGGAGGCGGTCATGCGGTCAAGCATCGCCGGAGCCTCTGATGATGGGATTTTCCCTATGAAGCGACGTGCGCATGCTGGCCGTTCGCCCTTGCAAACGAGTACATTTTTACGATGCCGCCCAAAGACACGATGCCGACCATCGAGGACGTGGCCCGCCATGCCGGCGTCTCCACGGCCACGGTCTCGCGCGTGCTGAACCAGACCGATGCGGTGCGCGCCGGGCCGCGCGCCCAGGTCGAAGCCGCGGTCGCCGCGCTTGGCTACGTGCCGCATGCCGGCGCGCGGACGATGAAGCTGCGCCGCAGCGGCACCATCGGCGCCGTGTTCCCGACGGTGGACAACGCCATCTTCGCCAAGGCGATCGACGCGCTGCAGCGCCGGCTGGCCGATGCCGGCCACCAGTTGCTGATCGCCACCAGCGACTACGACCCGCAGACCGAAGCGCGCCAGGCGTTGAACCTGCTCGCCCGCGGCGTCGATGGCCTGTTGCTGTGCGGCTGCTCCCAGGGCACGGCGCTGCTCGAGCGCTTGGCCCAACGCGCGGTGCCCGTCGTGCACGTGATGAGCTGGCCGGCGCCGCCGGATCGCATCTGCGTCGGCTTCGACAACGCGCGCGCGGTCAAGCAGGTGGTCAAGTACCTGATCGACATGGGCCACCGCCGCATTGCGATGCTCGCCGGCGTGACGCACGACAACGACCGCGCCGCCGCGCGCGTGCGCGGTTTGCGCGAGGCGATGGCCGCGGCACGCATCGCGCTGCCGCCGTCACGCCTGGTCGAGCGCCGTTACGGTCTGGAGCCCGCGCGCGAAGGCCTGCGCCAGTTGATGGACACCGACCCGCCGCCCACGGCCATCGTCTGCGGCAACGACGTGCTGGCCTTCGGCGCGCTGCTCGAAGCGCAGCGCCTGGGCGTGGCGGTGCCGCAGCAGCTCTCCATCATCGGCTTCGACGATCTCGAACTGGCCGCGCACCTGCGCCCGGCGCTGACCACGGTGCATGTGCCGGCCGACGAGATGTGGCGTTGCGCCGCCGATCGTGTGCTGGCGGCGCTGGCGGGCGATGAGCTGCCGCGGGCGACGCAAATTCAGGTGTCGCTGGTCGTGCGCGATTCGTCGGGGCCGCCACCGAAGGCGCGCGCGAAGCGCTAGCGCCGTCGCCGTCGCATCCACGCGTCGAGTTGCGCACGCTTCGGTGCGCCCTCGGCGCCGAAGCCGGCTTCGCATTTGAAGGCCGCCGCCGCGCAGGCCCAATGCACCGCTTCGCGCGTGCCCTGGCCTTCGGTCAAAGCGATCGCCAGCGCCGCATGGAATACGTCGCCGGCGCCGGTGGTGTCGATGGCGTTCACGGCCGGCGGGCGCGCTTGCATCGCCGTGCCTTGCCCTTCGAGCCAGCGCGCGCCGTCGCCGCCGAGCGTCACCAACGACAGGCGGGGGCCGAGGGCGAGCGCATCAGCCAGCGCGTCGTCGCGAGGCCGGCTGCGGCCCCACAGCGCCAGGCCGGGCTCGGAGAACGCGACCCAGCGCGCCAGCGGCACCAGGCGGTCGAGCGCGGCCAGCGGCGCCACGTCGGCATCGAGCAGCGACGGCACGCCGTGCTCGCGTGCCCACGCCAACGCGGCTGCAGCGCCATCGGGCCAGCGCGGATCGACGAGCACGACATCGGCGCCTTCGAGCTGGCGCGTGTCGAGCGCGTGCGCGCGCTCGATCGCATCGCCGCGATGGATGTAGATCTGGCGCGCGCCTTGCGCATCGACGATCACCGTGGCCAGCGAGGTCTGCGCGCCGCGCACGCTCTCCAAGCCGCACGCTTCGGCGCCCTCGGCTGCCAAGCGCTCGCGCAGGAATGTCGCCGCGGCGTCGTCACCAACACGGCCCAGCAGCCGCACCGAGGCACCGAGCCGCGCTGCGGCGATGGACGCATGCAACGACATGCCGCCGGCACGCGCGCGATAGCTCCGGGCCAAGGTCTTCGTCGGTTCTGCGGCAAAGGCATCGATCTCGAACACATGGTCGAGCGCGGCGTGGCCGACGCAGGCCACACGCAGAGGTCTGGCTCTCAGGCCAGCGCCGGGCCGCTCCCAAGCGTCGGCCTGAGTCTTCCCACGGGGGAGTGCTCGCGCAGCGAGCGAGGGGTTGTCACTGTGCACGCAGCGAGGCTAGCACCGCTTCCGCAACTTCGATCCCTTCAGCCTCCCCTCGGCGACGCAGCGCCTCACGCCGCGCGCCGGGCAGGCGCACGCCGTCGTCCTTGAGCATTTCCGCCACCAGCACCTCGATGCGATCAAGGTACGCATCGCTGCCAGCGAGTGCACCGGGATCGATGACGATGAAGGCCTGCCCAATGCGCGGTCGGTTGCCCTCGTCGACGAAAAAACTCGACGCTTCGAAGCCGAACTGCGCGCCGACGACCGCGGTCACCAGCAGCTCGACGATCAGCGCCAGCATCGCGCCCTTGGTGGAACTCGCCGCGCCGACCGGCAACATCGAGCCGTCGAGTGCAGCTTTGGCGTCCGTGGTCGGTTGACCATTTGCATCGAGCGCCCAGCCCAGCGGAATCGGCTCGCCCTTCTTCGCAGCCACCATGACCTTGCCGCGCGCGACTTCGGACAGGCTCAGATCGATCAGCAGCGCGTCAGCATGACGACGCGGGAAAGCGGCCGCCACCGGGTTGGTACCAAAGACGGCATGCTTGCCGCCGGCAGCCGGCATCGCCGAGGGTGAATTCGCAAAGCCGAGCGCGACCAAGCCAGCGTCGGCCGCAGCGCGCAGGTGATCGACGATCACGCCGGCATGGTGGCTGTTCATCACGCCGACAAACGACACGCCGTGTTGCTTCGCACGGGTGATCGCTTCACGGACTGCGAGATCGCAGGCCGGAAACGCCAGGCCGCAGCCGGCGTCGATCTGCGCGGCAGCGCCGCGTTGCTGCGCCACGCGCGGCACGGCTTGGCCGTCAGCACGGCCGTTCTTCAGATGCGTGGCGTATTGCGTCACGCGCGACAAGCCATGCGATGCGATGCCTTGCGCCTCAGCGAGCACGAGCGCGCGCGCGGTGGACGCGGCCATGGCTTCGCTCGCACCGGCGGCTTGCAGCGCGGATTGCACAAGCGCGCGCAGCTCGCCCGGAGAAATCTTCACGCCAGTGCCTCGATCACCTTGTCGGCGATCAGAAAGCTCACGCGCTCATTGCTCTCGGCCGACACGCCGGCGATGTGCGGCGTCAGCAGCAGGTTCGGGCAATCCTTGAAGTGGTCGAACGCCGGTAACGGCTCTTTGTCGAACACGTCGATCGCAGCACCACCCAACGCGCCGCCCTTCAGCGCGGCGGCGAGCGCCACTTCATCGACGATGCCGCCGCGCGCGCTGTTGATCAGCACCGCGCCCTTCTTCATCGACGCGATGCGGCGCGCGTCGAACAGATTGCGGGTGGAATCGACGAGCGGTACGTGCAGGCTGATTACGTCAGCCGTGGTGATCAATTCATCGAGGCCGGCCGCGCGCACGCTGCTCGTTGCAAACGCCGGGTGATCGGCGTCCATCATCGCGTCGCAGGCGATCACCTGCATGCCCAGCCCTTGCGCGAGCTTGGCCGTCAATTGCCCGATCGAGCCGAAGCCGATCAGCCCCAGCGTCTTGCCCGCAATCTCGCGGCCGTTGGACAGCGCGTTGCGCGGCCACTGGCCCGCGGCCACTGCTGGCGTGCTCTGGTAGGCGCTTCGCAGCAACAGCATCGCGCTCGCGATCACGTACTCGGCGACAGACAACGCATTGGCGCCGGTGGCCGGAATGACCTTCATGCCGCGCGCTTCGCAGGCCGGCACGTCGATGTTGTCGAGGCCCACGCCGAGGCGGCCGACGACGCGGCATTTGGTCAACGACGCCAGCAGTTCGCCGCGCACCTGCGTGCGGTTGCGCACGATGATCGCGTCGGCGCTCGCCGCAGCTTTCAACACGCCAGGCAGATCATCGACGAGCTTGGGGTCGTAAACGACCTCATGCTTCGCGCGCAACGCAGGCAGCGCTCGCTCGTCGATGAATTCGGTGATGACGATCTTGGCCATCAGGCCGATTCGTACAGCCGCGTCAGCACGAACTCCCGATGCCCCAAGGCCTCGGCAGCGGTCAACCGTCCATTGGCCGTGCGCAACATGCACTCCAACAATTGGTCGCCAGCCTGATCGAGCGTGATCTCGCGTTGCAAGAGGCCGCTCGTATCGACATCGACATGCTCGCTCATCAACCGCACCGTGCGCGGGTTGGCGCAGATCTTGATCACCGGCAGGATCGGGTTGCCGATCACGTTGCCCTGCCCCGTCGGGAAGAAATGCACCGCGTAGCCCGAGGCGGCGCACAGCGTCACCATCTCGGCCGCAGCGGAGGACGAGTCCATGAACCACAGCCCCGGATGCGTCGGCATCTCGGCCTTGTCGATCACGCCATCGACCGTGCACTTCCTGCCGATTTTCTGGATGTTGCCGAGCGCCTTTTCTTCGATCGTCGTCAGGCCGCCGGCGATGTTGCCCTTGGTCGGCTGGCTGTCCGACAGATCGCTCGTCTTGTGGCGGTTGATCATGTCCTGGTAGCGGTTGAACATGAACATGAACTGGTCGGCCACGGCGGGCGTCTTGCAGCGCTCGACGACGATCTTCTCGCCGCCGGTGATCTCGCTCGTCTCGCCGAAGCAGAGGTAGTTGCCCAGCGGGTGCAGCTTGTCGAAGGCGTTGCCGACGGTGGGGTTGGCGCCGCAGCCGCTGGTGGTGTCGCTCTCGCCGCACTTCGTGCTGACCCACAACTCGGAAATCGAGCAGGCCTCGCGCTGCTTTTCGCTCGCCCACTGCACGTACTCGCGCGCGACCTTGCTCGCCTTCATGATCGTTTCGTGGTCGCCATGGCCTTCGATGCCGAAGCCGCTGACCGGCTTGCCGGTGGCGGCAATGCCATCGACCACCTTCTTCGTCCAGCCATCTTCGATGCCGATGACAACGACCGCCGCCACGTTCGGGTTGCAGCCGCTGCCGATCAGCGTGCGGAAATGCAGATCCAGGTCGGCGCCGAATTGCAGCCGGCCGTACGGGTGCGGAATGGCCAGCGCGCCCTTGATGTTGTGCGCCACCGCTTCGGCCGCGGCGTTGGACAGGTCATCGAGCGGCAGGATGACGACGTGGTTGCGCACGCCGACGCGGCCGTTCTCGCGGCGGTAGCCGAGGAAGGTGGTGTTGTTTGAAACGATTGCCATGTTGCTCACCACCTTTT